>CALZLD010000010.1 GCA_945788225.1 uncultured Clostridia bacterium | reverse complement strand
CACGACCCGTCAAAGATAAAGGTTTCCGTTTCGGCTGACCAGTTCGGCTCGGGCGACGGACTTAAAATCGACGCACTCGTTCAGAAAGAGGGCGCGATAGCGGGAATAAATGCAGGCGGTTTTGCCGATGAAAACGGAATGGGCAATGGCGGTCAGCCCTTGGGACTTGTCATAAAGGACGGCAAGGTGATAGCAGGCGAGGGCTCATACAGTTGTGTTATCGGGTTTGACAAGGATAATAAGCTTGTTGTCGGCAATATGCGCTCGTCGGAGGCAGTCGAGAGGGGACTGCGCGACGCCGTTTCATTCGGACCTGTATATATCGTAAACGGCAAACGCTCGGAGGTAATAGGAACGGGCGGAGGTCTTAACCCACGCACCTGCATAGGTCAGACGGCTGACGGTTCCGTTTTATTGCTGACAATAGACGGCAGACAGGCAACAAGCCTTGGCGCAACGCACAGCGACTGCATAGATATTCTTGAAGAATACGGCGCTGTCAATGCGGCAAACCTTGACGGCGGTTCATCGACCGTTATGTACTATGACGGCAAGGTGCAGAATGTACCTGCGCTTGTTTACGGTCCGCGAGATATTCCTACGGCATTTGTGGTTATGCCCTGATTTTTTTGTTACGGAGAGAGTATGAGAAAGAAAAACAAAAGCATTTTCGCCCCCGTTGTCACAATAATTTTTTCAATACTTGTGATAGCGTCGGCTTGTGTATGGATGAGACTTTACAGATACCTTGAAGCGTATGAGAGAAATGTGCCCATAAACACGGCAAACAAGGTAGCAAATCTTTATAAAGAGCAACGCTTTGAAGAAATTCTGTCACAGCAGGGAGTTAAGTTTGACAAGTTCAACACCCCTGAAGAGTACAAAAAGTTTATTCTGAATAAATACGGCGACGATTTTTCCTCGGTGAGAGCCTCAAAAATAGCGAGAAGCGGAGAGGATATGGTGTATGCCGTTTTTAAAGGTGACGAAAAGCTCTGCGAATTTACCCTGACGGAAGAGGGCACAGAGGACGAGTTCGGCTTTAAAAGCTGGAGCACACACATAAAAGAGCAGGAGTACGAAAAGAAATTTTCCGTTTCGGTAACTGTTCCGAAGGGAGCGAAAGTTTTTGTCGGGGATATTCTTTTAGGCGACGCCGAGCGCACAGACAGCAACTATAAGATAAACGGCTACAAAGAGCTTTATGATGAAACTCTTATGCCTCAGTTTGAAGCGTATGAAGTGAAAAATCTTCTCAACGAGCCTATGGTAAAAGTCCTTTCTCAGAATGACGAGGAAATGGAGCTTACAAGAAAAGGCAACGCTTATTACGCTCTGCCAAAGGTAACACCCGAAATTGAAACTATTGCAAAGTCCCTTTCTGAAAAGGTCGGTGTGCAGTATGCTCTTTACGGCGTCAGCGACATTAAATTCGCCGAGCTTTCGCCCTATATCTTCCCCGACTGCGAATACTACAAAACTGTCCGCAGTTTTTATAATGAGTGGTACAGAGAACATAAATTCTCTTATGACCAGGTTGAGCACAGCGATATAATTCTTTATGACGAGACGCATTTTTCCGTAAGAATATCGTTTGTATACCATATCGACATAGGCTGGAAGGTTGTCGATTACCCCGTAAGCTATAATATGTTCTTTATAAATTCGGGCGATAAATGGTTACTTTGCGGAATGGAGCTTTAATACTATGGAAATAAAAAACATTCTTTCAGGCACATCTTTTTATGCGCACAAAACTCTCGGCGCACACCTTGAAAACAACGGTGTGCGTTTCAGTGTTTTCGCTCCCGACGCTTTGAATGTAACTCTTATCGGGGAATTTTCAGGTTGGGCTGATATTCCTATGTCGCGGGATGAAAACGGCGTGTGGCAGTGCTTTGCAGAAAACGCTACCTGCGGACAGATGTATAAATTCAGAATAAGTGAAAAAAGCGGAGCAATCCGCGACCGAATTGACCCCTTTGCGTTTTTCTCTGAAAAGCGCCCCGGGAACGCTTCGGTAATATATGATATATCAAAATTTTCGTGGAACGACGGCGAGTGGCTCGGAAAAAGAGAGAAAAACTTCAATGCTCCCTTTAATATATACGAAGTGCATCTCGGTTCGTGGCAAAAAAGCGAGGACGGAGAATTTCTTTCTTATGACGAGATTGTAGAAAGGCTGATACCCTATGTAAAGTCCATAGGGGCAACGCACATAGAGCTTATGCCGTTCACGGAACATCCTCTTGACGCAAGCTGGGGATATCAGACAACGGGTTATTTTTCGGCAACATCACGCTTCGGCGAGCCTTGCGGACTTATGAAGCTTATTGACGAATGTCACAAGGAAAATATCGGCGTTATAATGGATTTTGTTCCTTTGCATTTTGTTTCGGATAACTTTGCCCTTTATGAATACGACGGTGGACATATCTTTGAAAGCGACGATGAACAAAAGCGTTACAGCCGATGGGGGACGATACTTTTCGACTTCACAAAGCCGTTTGTTATGAGCTTTCTTCATTCGGCACTCATTTTCTGGATAGAAAATTATCATATTGACGGAATACGCTTTGACGCCGTTTCGGATATGCTCTATCACCACGGAAGCGGTGACGAGGGTCTAAACGAAGCAGGAATTTGGTTTATGAAAACCGTAAACTACTTTATCAACAAGCATTATAACGGCGTTATGCTCATTGCGGAGGATTCCTCGATATTTACAAAAGTTACAGCTCCCGTTGAATACGGCGGTATCGGCTTTGACTATAAGTGGGACTTAGGCTGGATGAATAACACCCTTTACTACCTCTCTCTGCCCTTTGAAAAAAGAGAGCGCAAGGCGGACTGTATCCGTCATTCAATGGATTATTTCTATAACGAAGAATACATTCTGCCCCTTTCTCACGATGAGGTTTCTCACGGAAAGAAATCTCTTATGCAGAAGATGTTCGGCGACTTTGAGCAAAGGTATCTGCAACTTAAACTTTTGTTGCTCTATACTTTTACTCACCCGGGTAAAAAGCTTTTGTTTATGGGAACGGAAATTCCCACAGAAAACGAATGGAACGAGGACAAACCGCTCGAATGGAACACCTATCGTACCGAAGAGCTGACAGCTTTTATAAAAGAGCTTGTCACACTCTATTCTTCTTGCAGACCTCTTTTTGAAAATGACTTTGACAGCCGTTATTTCAGCTGGCGCGAAGTGTCGGACGAGGATTGCTTCTTTATGTTTGAAAGAAGTTCCAAGGACGGCGAAAAGGTGACCGTTGCTCTTAATTTTTCTGACGAAAAGGTTTCAAGAAAAATAATGACAACAGAGGGCGAGATAATCTTTTCAAGCGGAAAGGCAGATATAACGACAACAAAAAATACCAAGACCTTAAATCTGGGCGCTTTATCGGGAGCAATAATAGGCAAAAAAAGTCAGTAATAAACACTTGACAATCGAACATATATTCTGTATAATAAAATCAGAACATATGTTCGATTTTTATTTTGGGGTGATTATTACGGAACTGCTTGAAAAGCTTAAAATACTCGGTGATTCCGCAAAGTATGACGCCGCCTGCACTTCAAGCGGCTCTGACAGGGGCGGAACGGCGGACGGTATAGGCAACGCTGTTTCCTGCGGAATATGCCATAGCTTTGCCGCCGACGGAAGATGTATTTCTCTTCTCAAAGTGCTTATGACCAATTACTGCATTTTCGATTGCAAATACTGCATAAACAGAAAAAGCAACGATGTAGAAAGAGCAAGATTTGAACCCCGTGAGCTTGCCGAGCTTGTTATAAACTTTTATAAAAGAAATTATATCGAGGGGCTTTTTTTAAGCTCGGGGATAATCAAAAACCCCGATTATACCTGTGAGCAGATGATAGAGGCTATTTCGCTTCTGCGTTTTGAATACAAATTCAACGGCTACATTCACGCAAAGGCGATACCCGGGGCGGACCCTTTGCTTATAGAGCGCTTAGGCTTTCTTGTTGACAGAATGAGCGTCAACATCGAACTTCCGTCGCAGGAAAGCCTTGCAAAGCTTGCGCCCGATAAATCTAAGAGGAATATTCTTCTGCCTATGCACAACATAAAAACGGGCATTGAGCAGAATCATACCGAAATAGTAAAATATAAAGCGGCGCCGAAGTTTGTCCCCGCAGGGCAGAGCACGCAGATGATAATAGGCGCTACTCCCGACAGCGATTTTCAGATAATAAGACTGTCGGAGGCGCTTTATAAAAAATTCAGCCTTAAAAGAGTTTTCTATTCCGCTTATGTTCCCGTTGGGGACGAAAAATATCTTCCCTCAAAGGACACAAAACCGCCTCTTCTGCGTGAACACCGTCTGTATCAGGCGGACTGGTTGCTCAGATTTTACGGCTTTGAGGCAGGGGAGCTTCTTGACGAAAAGCACAGCTCATTCAATCCGCTTCTGGACCCTAAATGCAACTGGGCGGTTGACCACCCCGAATTTTTCCCCGTTGAAGTGAACAAAGCGTCCTATGAAATGCTACTGCGTGTCCCCGGAATAGGCGTAAATTCGGCAAAACGGATAATGATGGCAAGGCGGAGCGCGTCGCTTGACTTCAAGGACTTAAAAAAGCTGGGCATTGTCCTTAAAAGAGCGCAGTATTTCATCACCTGCAAGGGTAAAAGGGCGGAAGGTCTTAAAGTGACAAATTCGGCTGTAATGCGCGAGCTGATGTCGGCAAGTGTTGTCAAAAAGCTTGATGAAAGCGGAATGACTTTAAGTAGTGGGAAGATGGAACAGCTTTCGTTCTTTGACGCCGAGCAGAATATTTCAATGGAGGATATGCAGAAATGTCTGACGGGACAGCTTTGATTTACCGCTATGACGGTAGCTTTGACGGTCTTATGTCCGCCGTTTATGAGGCTTTTTCGGATAAGAAAATGCCCGAGAGTATTGTTCCGCAAGGCGACGGACAGACCTTTCTTTTTGCAGAAAAAGAAATTTTATCTGACAGAGCCGTATCGCAGAAAATGCAGGATTATATAAGAACAAAAGTATCTCAGTTTGCGCTTGACAATGTAAGAAAATGCTATTTTTCAAACGCCGAAGAAAAAGAAATGCTGATTTTAAAATACATTCTTTTGGGCGTTAAACACGGAAAAAAGGTCGATACTATGCTTGCCGATGATGTTGTGGGGCAGATGTTCTTTGTTGTCAAGAACTTTTCTAACGAGGCGCATTTTTACCGCGAATTTCTCCGTTTTTCCGAGAATGAAGGAGTGCTTGCTTCCGTTATCGAGCCAAAAAACTTCGTTTTGCCCTATATCGTTCACCATTATGAACAGCGTATCGGCAACCTTGATTTTCTTATCTATGACAAAACGCACAAGGCGGTACTTGTCCATAAAAATCACCGCTCCGAGATTGCCTTTGTCGAGGGCTTTGAGCTCCCTCCGCCCGATGAAAAGGAACGCTTTTATCGTGAACTGTGGAAAGGCTACTACAACATTATCGGAATAAAGGAGCGTTACAACGAAAAGCTGAGAATGAACCTTATGCCCAAAAGATACTGGAGCTGTCTTACCGAATTTGAGGATATGTATGATAAAAAAACACGGTCAATAACAGAAAACAACAAAAATCGCCTTATCGGATAAATTCCGAAAGGCGATTTCTTATTTTGTCATAGGGGTGAGAAGTCCGCCGTTTTTAAGCGTTATCGTTTCACCGCTTAAATATACATTTGTCGGATTATCGGCGTCGTAGTATATGGTGTAGCCGTTGTCCTCGATATTTGAAAAATCCGCCATTCCGGGAGTCAAAGCAGAAACAAACGAGTTTCCGCGAAGTATCCACTTGCTTGAAGCGTCAAGGATAACATTTGCTTTCTTGGCGGTATTTCGGGAGTTCACGGTGCCCGTAAATTCCGACATAGCCGAAAGGTCGAGAGTTACCTCGCTCAGATTGTCGGCATAGATGTCGCCCTCTAATTTCTGAAAGCTTGCGACAAGAGTTACTTTTGCTCCGTTTTCGCCGACATTTCCCCATTTTTCATTTGCAACGGCATTGACGAGCGATGAGGAATTTGAATTTATCTTTACCCCTTGAAGACAGATTTTTGCTTCGGTGTTTGAAGCGTAAAACATTGCGCCCGATTTTGACTCTATGCTTCCGCCGACAATATTCAGCGTTGCAAGCCCTTTTGATGTTTCGCCCGAATTGCTTCTGTAAAGGGTAAAGGTCGTAGCGTCTGTTTCAATATTACAGCCTGTCAGCGAAACTGAATTGTTTCCCTCTACTACTGCCGCTTCGGAGGACGCGGTTTTTATCTTAACGCCCGTCAGCGCGGCTGTTCCTTCCGAATATACGGCAGGAGAGCTTGCTCCAAGGGTTGAAATTTCTCCCCCCGTGACATTTATTGTGCCTTTGCCCGTTCCTATAAAAACAGCAGGTGAATTTGCGCCGTTTGTGGATATTTTAGAGCCTGCCGCAAAGATACTTCCGTGATATGTAGCGGCAAGAGCTCTTGCGTTTGCGTTAAGGGTTGAAATTTCGCTGTTTGAAATGTCTATGACGGAGCCTGTCCCGTATGCAAAGGCGGCGGCGGAGCCGTTGCCCGTTGTTGTTACAACGCTGTCGCTGACGGCAATATTGCTTGACGGCATTGAGAGAAGCGCGGCGGAAGTTCCGAAAAAGCGGCTTTCAAAGGTGTCGCTTGACTTTGAGCTTGAAACAAGCGTTGATTTTTCAAGGGTGAGCTTTCCTCGGTTTTTCGACATTCCGCCCGAAACATCACTGTCCTTTGAGATAATATCCTCATTTGATATTTTAACGCTTTCGCTGTCTGCGACTTTTACTGCAACAGGCGTGTTTTTCGGCTTTTGCGGTATTTCTACGGGAGTAAGGCCGAATTCTGTACCGTCCTGATAAAGCGTAGTTTCCGAGGTTGTAACGGTAGTGTCTTTGTAAGGAGCCGCCGTTGTGTAAAGGGGAGAAGTCGCCGCCGTAGTTTCGTCAAGTCCTAAGTGACCGACATAATCGGCAACGGAGCAGGACGACAGTGTAAATGCGGCAAAAACCGACATCACCGCAATAATCGGCTTTTTATCTTTCATTTCGGCACCTCCTTTTCATCACGATAATTATAACATATAACGGCGGTATTTGCTACATTGTCAATAAAATTAGATAAATTTGTGTATTCTTCACAATTCTTGTCATCATCGTTGCTGATATATTGATTTTTTGACAGTGGTATAGTATAATTGCTTTGTATATTGATTTTATCGGAAAGGCGGTGGCAGAGCTGAAAAAGAAAAAATCTTCGATAGAAAGCAAAGTTCTTGCGCTTATTACAAGAGTTTCGCTTGTTTCGCTCATAATAACAGCGGCTGTCTCCTATTTCGGAGTATACAAGGTATCGTCGGAGTTCATACACATATACAGAGATATGAGCGACCACGCCGCCGACAACAGTCGCGCCGCGATAGAAGAGCTAACCGCCAAGGAACTTCTGCTTGTTTCTACAAGCAAGGCGGAATATATAGAAGAGCTTTTTACAAAATACGAAAAATATCTTGACAACACCGCCGTTGTCATTGAAGAGATAAACAAATCGCCCGAAAGCTTTTTGCCTACGGGATACAGCTTGTCCTTTGAGTCGAAAGCAGGTTCGGTGCCGTATCTTCTCTATTCAACGGACGCGGACAGGGAATCCCTTGCGGACGACACTTCGATATATGCAAATGTCGGAAAAACGCTGAGCCGTATTGCTTTGTCGGACAATGTTGTGTCGGACGCTTACTACGCTTCCGAAAGCGGACTTTTTTATGTGGTGAGCGACAAAAAATTTCTTGAAGAAAACAAAAACTTCGACTTCAAGGAGCGCGACTGGTACATAAACGCGAAAAAACAGGGCGAATTTGTTGTTTCAGAGGTTCACAGCGACCCGTTCGGCAGAGAAGAGATAATATGCTTTTCAAAGCCTGTTTATGCTGAAAACGGGGAATTTCTGGGAGTCGCGGGGTTGAATGTCCGCGCGGATAAGTTAAAAAAACAGCTTGACTCTGATGATTCTCTCGATTGCAGGTTTATTATTTTTTCCGAAGAGGGAAAGGTCGTTGTTGCAAATACCGAATGGACGCGCGAAAAAGATGTGGACCTGAGCGAATACATATCTGAAAAGATGGACATTTACGACCGCATTATAAATACCGAAAGCGGAACAAAGTCGCTTACCATCGGCGACAGACACCTTTATGTCGCGCACACAAGGCTTGACAGCCAGCGCTGGATAGTCGCCGCATATATTAACACCGAGCAGGCGCTGTCGCCGTCCGAGCAGATAAAAAACGATATCATACTTCTCTCGCGGAACGCTTCCGATAAAGTTATAAAATATGTTCTTTTTGTAACCGTTTTCGGACTTATCGCGCTTGTTTCTCTTGTTATTTTCACATACGCTCTCGGAAACACGCTGTCAAGAAAGCTGACAAAGCCTATCATTGACCTTACCGAAAGCGTAAAGAACATCACCCACGGCAAGCTTGAATTTGATTGCGACATTAAAACAGGCGATGAGATAGAAGACCTTGCCGACGCGTTCCGCAATATGACGGAGGAACTTAACGAGCATATCGAGCGGATAAAATCCGAGTCAAAGGCAAGAGAACACCATATTGCCGAGCTTGACATCGCAAAGAAGATACAGATGTCTATTCTGCCCGATAACGCTAGGGATTTTGATACAAACACCGAGTTTGAAATATCGGCTTCCATAACTCCGGCTAAGGGAGTGGGCGGAGATTTTTACGACTACTTTATGGTGGATAACGACCATCTTGCAATGGTTATTGCTGATGTTTCGGGCAAGGGAGTTCCCGCCGCGCTGTTTATGGTGATTTCAAAAACGCTTATTAACAACAGAACAAAATCGGGAATGACCGCAGGAGAGATACTGACCGAAGTCAACCGACAGCTTTGTATAAATAACGACGCGGCGATGTTTGTTACCGCATTTTTCGGAATACTCAATATAAGGACGGGCGAGTTCAGCTATTCAAACGCAGGACACACTCCGCCGCTGATATATCGGTATAAACAAGGCTTTGACAATTTAAGCATCACAAAAAATCTTTTTCTTGCAGGCGATGAAGAAACCGTTTACAAAACCGATAGTATCACTCTAAACTCCGGCGATATGATTTTCCTTTATACCGACGGAGTTACCGAAGCGGCGGCAAAGGACAAGAGTCAGTACGGCAAAAAGAGGCTTTATGACCTTTTGAACAGCTTTTCTGCCGAGCATATGACTCTTGACGAAATTATCGCAAGCGTTACCGAGGATATTTATGAATTCGTTTACGGTGCGGACCAGACGGACGATATAACAATGCTGATTACAAGATTTTTCAAATAAGCATACAATTTATTTATAAACGGAGGGGTATTTGTATGAAACTTGAAACAAAAATGCTGCCGGGAGATATAACTGTCGTTTCACTCGGCGGAGAGCTTGACTACAATTCGAGCGAGGAAGCAAGGCAACAGCTTATGGAAGTTGTCGAGAACAACAAGAATGTTGTTATCGATATGAAAAACTGTACCTATGTTTCAAGCTCGGGGCTGAGAGTTCTGCTTCTTCTCGGAAAGAGAAGCCGTCAGCTTGGAGAGAACATAGCACTTGCAAACCTTACGGACGATGTCAAAGATGTTATGGATATGACGGGCTTCGGCACGATATTCAACTGCTATGACAGCCTTGACAACGCAACCGCCGCAATGGCATAATCCCGAAAAGAAGGTCTTTTTAATGATAAACAGAATTGACGGATACCCGACAAGAATTTACCGCGGAATGAGAATAAGAGAGGGAAAGAGTCTGCCCTTTGGCGCGACCATAGTTTCGGGCGGAGTGAACTTCTCGATATTCTCAAAGAACGCGACCTCCGTTGAGCTTGTTCTCTATAAGAGGGGAGAGGCTCTGCCTTTTGCGACTATTCCGTTCCCGAAGGAATACCGCATAGGAAGCGTATGGTCGATGATAGTTTTCGACCTTGACTATGAAACGCTTGAATACGGCTATCGTGTAGACGGCGAATTTGCTCCCGAAAAGGGACATCGCTTTGACAAGACAAAAATTCTTTTAGACCCTTATGCAAAGGGAGTAAGCGGAAGAAATGTCTGGGGAGTGAACAGTGCCGCTTATACCGAATTTACAAACCGAGGAAGAATCGTATATGACGATTTCAACTGGGAGGGCGACAGACCTCTCGAAATTCCGATGGAGGACCTTGTTATATACGAAGCGAATGTAAGAGCGTTCACAAAGCACCAATCCAGCAATATCCGCCACCCCGGAACATTCGCGGGGATAATCGATAAAATACCCTATTTAAAAGAACTTGGAATAAATTGTATTGAACTTCTGCCTATTTTTTCTTTTGACGAGCTTGACAACTGCAATGTTGACAATAACGGAAAAAGACTTTATAACTGTTGGGGATATTCGACAGTCGGATTTTTTGCTCCGAAAGCTGCTTATGCCGCAACGGGAAGATACGGAATGGAAGTTGACGAGCTTAAAAACCTTATCAAACAGCTTCACAAAAACAAGATTGAGGTTATTCTCGATGTCGTTTTCAACCATACCGCCGAGGGTAACGAATACGGTCCCACGCTTTCATTCAAGGGACTTGACAACGCAACCTATTATCTTCTTACCCCCGAAGGATATTACTACAATTTCAGCGGTTGCGGAAACACCTTTAACTGCAACAACTCCGTTGTAAGAAATATGATACTCGACTGCCTGCGCTACTGGGTTTCAGAGTATCACATCGACGGCTTCAGGTTTGACCTTGCTTCTATTCTTTCAAGAGACCAGAACGGCGCTCCTATGGAAAATCCTCCCTTGCTTGAAGCTCTTGAACACGACCCTATACTCAGCAGTACAAAGCTTATTGCGGAAGCGTGGGACGCAGGCGGACTTTATCAGGTAGGCTCGTTCCCGACGCAAGGAAGATGGGCGGAATGGAACGGAAAATACCGTGACGACATAAGAAGACACCTTAAAAGCGACGGCTTGCCCGTTGACTGCATTATCGACAGGGTAATGGGCTCTCCGGGACTTTACGGCAACAGAAGCGCAAATGCTTCGATAAACTTTATCACCTGCCACGACGGCTTTACCTTGAACGACCTTGTAAGTTACACCTATAAGCACAATGAGGCAAACGGAGAGGGCAACCGTGATGGCGCAAACGACAACAACAGCTGGAACTGCGGAGAAGAAGGCGAAACGCAGAACCCCGACATTCTCGCTCTCAGGGCAAGACAGCGCAAGAATGCGTTCACAATGCTCCTTATGAGCCGGGGCATACCGATGATGCTTTCAGGCGATGAATTCGGCAACACTCAGTTCGGCAACAACAACGCATATTGTCAGGATAACGAGATTTACTGGCTCGACTGGAACAATCTTGAAAAGAACAAGGACCTTTTCAACTTTGCAAAGGGTATGATAAATTTCCGTAAGGCACATCCCGTTCTGCGCAACCCGAGTTATGACGCTCCGAAAACCGAGCTTGGTTACCCCGAAGTATCGTGGCATCAGACAAAGGCGTGGCAACTTGACAAGAACGGTTCGTCAATGACGCTTGCTGTTATGTTTGTCGAAACAAAGCACAAGTATCATACAGAAGAAGACACATTTATATATTATATTATGAACACGATATGGGAAACAAGGTCTTATCAGTTGCCCGAACTGCCCGTGGGATTTGGCTGGCATATCGTTGCCGATACGGGCAATGAGTCGAAGAGCTTCAACGAAGTCCCCGAGCTTTATCACGGCGGAGATATATTCCTTCAGTCACGAAGCTGTGCTGTTTTAATAGGAAAGAAAATTTCAGAGGAGAGCAGACAGATTATCAACTATACCGAGGGAGAAGTCTAAAACGAAAATTTATATGAAAGAAGGTGGAGAGATGGATTATATTACCGTTAAGGCAATCCCTGAGTCTTATGAGAATATAATGGAATTTGTTTTTACAAAAATCAAAGACGAAGATGATCTCTATCCCTCCGCCGAGAGAGTGATTAAGGACTTGCGCCTTGCCTGCGAGGAAATTTTTATAAACATCGCTTCCTACGCTTACCCCGAAGGTTCGGGAAGCGTTGAGGTAGGTTGCGAGGTTTCGGGCGGAGAAATTCTGATTGTGATGAAAGACAACGGAGTTCCGTTTAACCCGTTTGACAGGGAAGAGCCCGACATTTCTGTTGCTATTGAAACAAGAAAGGTCGGCGGACTTGGAATTTTCATAGCCAAAAGAATGGTTGACAGTCTTTGCTATGAAAGAGAGTCGGGCAAGAATATCCTTAAAATGAAAAAGAAAATCTCAAATATGAGAGCATAATAAAAGGGTATCGTTTTAAACGATACCCTTTTTGTGTTATTGAAGTTCGGAATAATTTCCTAAAAACTTGAAATCCGTTGTTTCTTTTTCAAGCTGAATTAAGAGAGCGTTTATTCTTTCGTCCGATATTGTTCCCTCAAAGTCAAGATAGAAAACAACATCAAAATTGCCCTCGTGTCTCGGTCTGCTTTCAAGCTTTAAAAGATTTAGTCCCGATACGCTGAATTTTGTGAGGAGCTTGTAAAGACTGCCCTTTTCATTAGGGATAGCAAGCTGTAACGATATAATATCCGCACCCTTCTCGACGGCAAAATTCTTTGAAATGCAGATAAATCTTGTGAAGTTTTCAGCATCGTTTGAAATATCTCTTGCAAGAACTTCAAGACCGTAAAGCTCGGCGCAACTTTCAGAGCATATCGCCGAAATTTTTTTATCGCTTTTTGAAACGAATTCAGCAGAAGTCGCCGTGCTTGCATATTCAATGGCAGAAAGATTATTTTTTGAAATAAATTCAGAGCATTGCATAATAGCCTGAGGGTGAGAATAAACTCCGTCTATTTCCGGTATTTTATCGGTGTTTTTTGCCGCAAGACAATGCTTTATGCTTACTCTTATCATCTTGTTTATGTATACATTGTATTTGCGCATAAGGTCGTATGTCTGGGTGATAGAGCCTGTGCTTGAATTCTGTAATGGAACTACTCCGAAATCAATTCTGCCCTCGTCAACGGCACGGAAAATGTCCTCAAATTCGCTGAAAAATGAAATTTCCTTTTCGTTGCCGAAGAACATCCTTGTAGCTTCTTCTGAATTTGAACCCGCAACGCCGTAACAGCCTACCCTTGAATTACCCGATATTTCAAGGGGAGCCTTGTCGATAAAGTTCTTGCCCTTGTTAATCTCGTTTTGCTGATAGTTTTTGCTTATATCCATTATGTTGGAGAAAAGAACGGCGGCGCTGTCTTTATATCTGTCTTCCGAAAGAGCGGTTACTCTGTTTATGATGTCCTGCTCCCTTGACGATTGAAGAATACCCACATTATTCTTCTTTTTATATTCGGCGACTTCAAGGCAAAGGTCCATTCTCTTCTGAAATTTTTCAAGAATGTCATTGTCGATAAGGTCAATCTGCCGACGGAGTTCGTTTAAGTCCATATTAACAGTCCTTTCGCAAAAACTTCAAAAAACAAGCCGTCTGATTAAATCAAACGGCTTTTTGGTTGCGGGAGCTGGATTTGAACCAACGACCTTCGGGTTATGAGCCCGACGAGCTACCGAGCTGCTCCATCCCGCGATATTTTTTGAGTGCTTATTTATTATATCACTTCAAAACAGCCTTGTCAATACTAAATTTTAAAAAAACGCAAATTTTTTTCGCTCCTATTATGACAAAAATGAAGAAAATCCGCCAAAATACAAAGAAAATACAAGCCGTTGCCCAAGATGACAACGGCTTGTACGAGAAAAATTTATCCTCTTGCGCGACAGAATTTTCCTATGTATCGGTCAATAGACTCTTCAACAATCTTTATTGCAGAGTCTTTTCCGAGAATTTCGTCAATGGCGGTCTCTTTGCCTTCAAGCGTCTTATATACCTTGAAAAAGTGCGACATTTCTTCAAAAATATGCTTGGGGAGCTCTGTAATATCGCGGTATCCGTTGTAAGTCGGGTCGTTAAAGGGGATAGCGATAATCTTATAGTCGGGGTCGCCGTTGTCAAGCATCGAGATTACTCCTATGGGGTAGCATCTGACTAATGACATAGGCGCGATAATCTCTGAGCAGAGCACAAGAACATCGAGTGGGTCGTGGTCCTCGGCATAACTTCTCGGAATAAAGCCGTAATTTGCAGGGTAGTGGGTAGAGGTGTAAAGAATACGGTCAAGCTTTAAGATACCCGTTTCCTTGTCAAGCTCGTATTTGATTTTACTGCCCTTTGAAATCTCGATAACAGCGTAAAAATCGTCCTTCATAATGCGGTCGGGTGAAATATCGTGCCAGATGTTCATAAGTATACTCTCCTTTAATCGTTGAAATATATTTTAAGCATATCCTGCTTTATATCGTAAAGCTTCTGCGAAAGGTCGACATAATACTGATGAGGATTTTCAAAACGCTTAACCTCGTCCCATATTGTATCAAGCTGTTCTGCGCAGTATTTTTTCAGTTCGTCGGCGGAATAATCGGGATAAATGCACTCGCCGTTTTTGAAAATCTGCTGTTGCAGTTTCTTTGCCGTAAAGTTTGTTACCGTTTTGCGCTTGAAGGTCTGAACGGGGTCAAAAATCACATATGGCTTGCTGTCGTCGATTACTTCGTCCGCCAAGGTGATGACATCGGCAATAGCTTTTCTGCTCTCGTTGTCAAACAGTCTCCATACCGACTTGTGCGCAGGATTTGTGATTTTTCCTGCGTTTTCCGATATTTTTATCTTCGGTATCATCTTTCCGTCTTCTTCTATTGCCGAAAGCTTGTATACTCCGCCGAAAACAGGCTCGGACTTTGAAGTGACAAGTCTTTCGCCAACGCCGAAGCTGTCAATTTTCGCTCCCTGAACGAGAATGTCTCTTATTATATATTCGTCAAGCGAATTTGACGCAACTATCTTTATATAGTCAAGACCTGCGTCGTCAAGCATTTTTCTTGCTTTTTTTGAAAGATAGGTGATGTCGCCGCTGTCAATTCTTATTCCGCCCGTTTTGTGACCTGCCGCTTTAAGCTCGTTAAAAACGGTGATGGCGTTTGGTACGCCCGATTTCAAGACATTGTATGTGTCAACGAGAAAGGTCGAGCTGTCGGGGTAGACCTTTGCGTAAGCCCTGAAAGCGTCAAGCTCTGTGGGGAACATCTGCACCCAGCTGTGAGCCATAGTGCCCAAAGCCGTAACGCCCATATTCTTGTCCGCAATAGCGCAGGCTGTTCCTGCGCAACCGCCGATATATGCCGCCCTTGCGCCGTAAACCGCACCGTCATACCCCTGCGCCCTGCGTGAGCCGAACTCCATAACAGGTCTGCCTTCAGCCGCGCGGACAATTCTGTTCGCCTTTGTAGCGATAAGGCTCTGATGATTTATGGACAAAAGCACCATAGTCTCTATAAACTGCGCCTGAATAACGGGACCTTTTACCGTAACGATAGGCTCGCCGGGAAATATGGGCGTACCCTCGGGCACTGCCCAGACATCGCAGGTGAATTTGAAATTTTTAAGATATTCTAAAAATTCTTCGCAGAAAAGGTTTTTGCTTCTTAAAAATTCTATATCATCGTCGTCAAAGCGGATATTTTTGAGATATTCGATAAGCTGTCCGAGCCCTGCCATAACGGCAAAGCCGCCCTTATCGGGAACGCTCCTGAAAAACATATCGAAGCAGGCGACCTTTTCGCCTATTCCGTTTTCAAAAAAGCCGTTGGACATTGTTATCTCATAAAAGTCCACAAGCATTGTAAGATTTCGTTTATCCATCTTTATCTACTCCGCAACATTTATTTTTTTGACGATTTCAACGCCGCTGTTTTTCATTATTTTAAGGGCGGTAAGGTTCATAAGCTCCTTGCTGTGCGACGGCGCGCCGTATGTATCAACGCAGTCAACGGGAACTACCACTCTGATATTTCTGCCCGAGGCGTTGCCGAAAATTTTTAAGCTAAGCGCAAATTGAAGAACGCAGATATCGGTGCAGTCGCCCACAACGATAAATGTGGAGATTTTTGCGTCCCCTGCCGTTATTCGCCTGATTTTATCGTCAAAAAATGCGTTTGTTGATTTTTTTGGGAGATTTAAGAAGCTTTCATATCCGAACAGCCATTTCAGTTCGTCAACGATTGACGCTTCCGCGCTTCCTTCAAGGCAATGGGGAGGAAAGCTTTCAAATTCGGGCGAATCGTTTTGGTGATTATCAAAAAACGATACGATACCAAAGCCTTTTTCGGACATTTTTCTTGCAAGAGTATTTATGTTTGCAATTATGGGGGAGATGCTTGCATCGGCAAGAGCGCCGAACTTTATAAAGCCGTTTATCACATCGACAATGCAGAGCTGCGTCGCGTCCTTGTCAAAGGATGACAGCTTTTCTTCGGGTAACGATGAAAGCTCGTCATAAATTGCGCTTATATCGGCACAGCAGTTTTCAAGCGTGAAATTTTTTTCGTCAAATATCATATTATCCCGCCCCTTTGCATTTTTGTATAGTATACCACAAAGACTGCGGTTTTTCAAGCGTAATGTTTTTTTCAAAATAATTCTATGGAAAAAAGAGGAAATTTGTCGTTGTGCAAGTTCGACAAAAAATTCACAAATTGTCTGTCACATATTTTAATAGAAATTTTTGACACATTATGATATAATTGTCTTTGTATACTGACGGGGGTAACTATGCCCTAACGGGTTTCCGTCAGATTAAGGCATAAGGCGTTTTGCTTGGCGGTATGAAAGGCTTTATGCACGCAATAAAATACATAATTTTTCAAGGAGGTTCTACAATGGGTTCTAAGAAGAAGGCTGCTCCTTTTAACGGAACACCCGAACAGGAAAAGCAGCTTAAAGAAGTTATTGCTTCATTAAAGGACGATAAGGGTTGCCTTATGCCCATTATGCAGCATGCACAGGAAATTTACGGTTATCTTCCCATCGAAGTTCAGACAATGATAGCCGAGGGAACAGGCTTCCCGCTCGAAAAGGTTTACGGCGTTGCAACATTCTACGCTCAGTTCTCACTTTATCCCAAGGGAAAATATAAGATCTCTGTCTGCCTTGGAACAGCTTGCTATGTTAAAGGCTCGGGAGATATTTATGACAAGCTTATCGAAAAGCTTGGCATTGAGGGCGGCGAATGCACACCCGACGGCAAATTCTCTCTCGAAGCTTGCCGTTGCATAGGCGCTTGCGGTCTTGCTCCCGTTATGACAATCAACGATGATGTTTACGGAAGACTTACACCCGATATGCTTGACGACATTCTTGCAAAATATGCGGATTAGTTTTAACGCTACAAACAGACAGGAGGATAATATATGAAAACTCTTGAAGAACTCAATGCTGTCAGAGCTCAGATGGAGGGCGAGGTTGCTCTCAGAACTCATGACAGTTCATCTTCAAAATACGAAAGACATGTACTCGTTTGCGGCGGTACAGGCTGTACATCTTCAGGCTCAATGAAGATTATAGAAACTCTTGAAAAAGAAATCGCAGAAAACGGTCTTAAAGATAAAGTCCAGGTTGTTAAGACAGGTTGCTTCGGACTTTGTGCATTAGGCCCCATTATGATAGTATACCCCGAGGGAACATTCTACTCGATGATGAGCGTAGACCATATTCCCCGTATCGTTAAGGAACACCTTCTCGGAGGAAACCCCGTTAAAGAATACCTTTATGACGAAACAGTTGACGGCGACAACATCAAGGCTCTTGATGAGACTGCATTCTATAAGAAGCAGCACCGTGTAGCTCTCAGAAACTGCGGTGTTATCAACCCCGAATGTATCAACGAATACATAGGCAGAGGCGGTTATGAGGCTCTCGGCAAGGTACTTAAAGAAATGACTCCCGATGAAGTCGTTCAGACAATTCTCGATTCAGGTCTCCGCGGAAGAGGCGGCGGCGGATTCCCCACAGGTATGAAGTGGAAGCTTGCCAAGAACATTGTTCAGGGCGGACAGAAATATGTCTGCTGTAACGCCGACGAAGGCGACCCGGGCGCATTCATGGACCGTTCGGTTCTCGAAGGCGACCCCCATGTTGTACTTGAAGCAATGGCAATAGCAGGTTACGCAATCGGCGCAAACCAGGGTTACATCTATGTTCGTGCAGAGTACCCCATCGCCGTTCAGCGTCTTGAAATCGCTATCAAGCAGGCTCGTGAAAACGGACTTCTCGGCGAAAATATCTTCGGAACAGATTTCAGCTTTGATATAGGCCTCCGTCTTGGCGCAGGCGCATTCGTATGCGGTGAAGAAACAGCTCTTATGACTTCTATCGAAGGCAACCGCGGCGAACCCCGTCCCCGTCCTCCTTTCCCTGCTGAAAAAGGACTTTTCGGAAAGCCTACACTTCTCAACAATGTTGAAACATACGCTAACATTCCTCAGATTATCCTCAACGGTGCAGAGTGGTTCGCATCAATGGGTACAGAAAAGTCAAGAGGAACAAAGGTATTTGCTGTCGGCGGAAAAATCAACAACACAGGTCTTGTTGAAATCCCTATGGGTACAACACTCCGTACCGTTATCGAAGAAATCGGCGGCGGTATCCCCAACGGCAAGAAGTTCAAGGCTGCTCAGACAGGCGGACCTTCCGGCGGATGTATCCCCGCAGAGCATCTTGATATTCCCATCGACTACGACAACCTCATTTCAATCGGCTCTATGATGGGTTCGGGCGGACTTATCGTTATGGACGAAGACAACTGTATGGTTGATATCGCTAAGTTCTTCCTTCAGTTCACTGTTGACGAGTCCTGCGGTAAATGTACTCCCTGCCGTGTAGGTACAAGAAGACTTCTTGAAATACTCGACAAAATCACAAAGGGACAGGGAACACTTGAAGACATCGACAAGCTCGAAGAGCTCTGCTACTACATCAAGGCAAACGCTCTCTGCGGACTTGGTCAGACAGCTCCCAACCCCGTTCTTTCAACCCTCAAATACTTCAGAAACGAATACATCGCACATGTTGTTGACAAGAAGTGTGAAGCAGGCGTTTGCCGTGACCTTCTCAGCTATGAAATTGTCAAGGACAACTGTATCGGATGCGGTATGTGCGCTAAGCAGTGCCCTGCCGGAGCAATCTCAAGAACAGATTATGTCGCACCCGGCAAGAAGCTTGCCGCAATGGAAATCGACAAGACAAAGTGCGTTAAGTGCGGTGCTTGTATGGGCGTATGTAAGCCCAAGGCTATTATCAAGAAGTAGGAGGATAGAAGCTAATGGAAAATATAAATGTAAAAATCAACGGTATAGATGTTTCTGTACCTAAGGGCTCGACTATTCTCGAAGCTGCAAGAATTGCCAACATCGAAGTTCCCACACTCTGCTTCCTTAAAGACATCAACGCTATCGGTGCTTGCCGTATCTGCGTTGTTGAAGTTCAGGAAAAGAGAGGAGACGCTCTGGGCCCCAAGAGAATAGTAGCGTCCTGCGTTTACCCCGTAGCAGAGGGAATGGTCATCTCAACAAACTCACCCAAGGTTCTCGATTCAAGAAAGAAAACACTTCAGCTTATTCTTTCAACACACGAAAAGAAGTGTCTTTCATGCGTAAGGTCCGATAACTGCGAGCTTCAGAAGCTTTGCTATGACCTCGGAATAGACGATGAAAACTACTATGAAGGCTCAAAGCCCGAATATGAAATCGACGACAGCGCCGCTCATATGGTAAGAGATAACAACAAGTGTATCCTTTGCCGCCGTTGCGCAGCTGTATGTCAGGCTAACCAGGGCGTTGGAGTAATCGGCGCAAACGAAAGAGGATTTACCACAAATATCTCTTGCGCATTTGACCAGGGACTCGGCGAAACATCCTGTATCTCCTGCGGACAGTGTATCGTTAACTGCCCCGTTGGTGCTATCTATGAAAAGGACAACACAGCCGCTGTTCTTGAAGCTATTGCTGACCCCGACAAGTATGTTATCGTTCAGACTGCTCCCGCAGTAAGAGCTGCTCTCGGCGAGGACTTCGGTCTTCCTATCGGAACAAATGTTGAGGGCAAGATGGCTGCCGCTCTTCGCAGACTCGGATTTGATAATGTATTTGATACAGACTTCGGCGCTGACCTCACAATTATGGAAGAAGCAACAGAGTTCCTTTCAAGAGTTCAGAACGGCGGAAAGCTTCCGATGATTACATCGTGCTCACCCGGATGGATAAAGTACTGCGAACACTACTTCCCCGATATGACAGAAAACCTTTCTACCTGCAAGTCTCCTATGCAGATGTTCGGTGCTGTTGCAAAGACATATTACGCTGAAAAGATGAACATCGACCCGAAGAATATGGTTGTTGTAGCGGTTATGCCTTGTACTGCAAAGAAGTTTGAAATAGGCAGAGACGATATGTCAGCCGCAGGTGTTCCCGATGTTGACATTTCAATCACAACAAGAGAGCTTGCAAGAATGATTAAGCGTGCAGGTATCAAGTTCAATGAACTTCCCGATGAAAAGTTCGATGAACCTCTCGGAATTTCAACAGGTGCCGCAGTTATCTTCGGTGTTACGGGCGGAGTTATGGAAGCCGCACTTCGTACGGCTGTTTGGAAGCTCACAGGAGAAAACGCTGACAGCCCCATCGAATTTAAGGAAGTTCGCGGAATGGAAGGCATCAAGGAAGCTTCATACACAGTCAACGGAATGGAAATCAAGCTTGCCGTTGTTTCAGGAACAGCAAACGCTGAAAAGCTTCTCAACAAGGTTAAGGCAGGCGAGGCAGACTACCACTTCATCGAAGTTATGGGTTGCCCCGGCGGTTGCGTAAACGGAGGCGGTCAGCCTTATCAGCCCGCGTCTGTTCGTAACTTCACAGACATCAGAGCTTTGAGAGCAAACGCACTCTATTCTCTCGATGAAGCAAACGCTGTAAGAAAGTCCCACGAAAACCCTGCAATAAAGGCACTTTACGATGAATACCTCGGAGAACCCAACAGCCACAAGGCTCACGAAATTCTCCATACTTCTTATGTAAAGCGCGGACTTTATAACAACAAGTAATCTTTAAATAATCCGTACCTCTTTTAAGGGTAATGACGATACATAATAAGTATCGTTACACCCCTTGAGGTACGGATTTTTTCTTTTTATACTTTATTTTTTTCGCCGTTTATAGTATAATCATATTAAAATGAGTATTTTGGAGAGAAAAAATGATAGCGTCACTTGAAAAGATAAACAAATTCTATAACGGCACGCAGGTGCTAGACAATGTTTCGCTCACCGTTGAAGATAACGACAGAATAGGTCTTATCGGAAGAAACGGTTGCGGAAAGTCAACTCTTCTGCGTATTTTGACGGGAAAAGAACTGCCCGACCATATTGTTGAGGGGGACGGCTCGGTTTTTGTTTCAAAATCAGCGTCTGTGGGATATTTGGAGCAGAACGGCGGTCTTGACAAGAATAATACCGTTATTGACGAGATGAAAACAGTTTTTTCTAAGCTTCTTTCAACAGAGGAAAGATTGAGAGAGCTTGAAAATGAAATGCACCACTCGGACAATAAAGCGATAACCGACGAATACACAAGACTTTCAACCTGGTTTGAAGCAAACGAAGGGTATCTAATAGATGTCAGGA
>CALZLD010000009.1 GCA_945788225.1 uncultured Clostridia bacterium | reverse complement strand
TTGCGGCGCTAACTTTGTTTTCTGAAAAAGGATATGATGGGGTAGGGGTTGACCAGATTGCAGAGTCTGTAGGAATCAAAGGACCTTCGTTATATAATCATTTCAAAGGGAAAGAGGATCTTTTTAATTCACTGATTGAATATCTGGAAAAATATTATTCAGAGCATTTTAACTCTGCAAGCAAAATTAATAAATGTCCCGATACGGTCGATGAACTCAAAGAAATGACTCTGTCGCAGCTTGAATTTACTATGCATGATGAGAGAATCATCAAAACACGAAAAATCCTTTCTAAAGAACAATTCAGGAACGAAAAGTTAGCCAAGGTAGCGTCAACATACTTCTTTGACGGAATCAAGAATTCGTACTGTGCTGTTTTCACTCAAATGGTTAAAAACGGAATAATAAAAGAGTACGACCCTACAACACTTGCGATAGAATATTCAACTCCTATTACAGTACTGATTCATCTTTGTGACCGAGAACCTGAAAGAGAAGAAGAATCTATGAACTATATAAAAAAACATATAGATCACTTTATTGAGATGTATAAAAAATCATCGTCTCTTTAATTTTAAAGCAATTATTATACCTGAGATGAGGACAAAAACAGAAATTCCGAGCAACAGTAATGAACTTATGGCATAACTTTGTGTCTGCAATGTAGAATTTTCAGGTCGAAATTCTTCTTTTGCATCAGGATCAAATTGTTCTGCGTTTCTATTGTTACTGTTTGGCGGCACAAAACTTTCAGTACCGTTGTTTTCAAAAGGAACTGTACCTCTTTCACCGAATGCAGGTTTGCCGCCCTGATTATTTCTGGAATCCACTGAATTTTCTCCCATATTCATAGTTCCCATATCAGATAAATTCAATGATGAAGCATCAATTAAAGCTGACTTGTTTTCTGTTTGACCTTCTGATGTTGAGGGTATAGCGCCGTTTAATTGACCTCTTATGCTTTCTGAACGCAAAGAACAAAATTCACGTAATGCATAAATTCCATCTTTAAAATCTTCGTATGAACAGAACTTTGTTGGGTCTTTTTCAACATATTCGTCTATCATTGATGCCGTTTTATCAATTAAAGATATGACATCTGTTTGATTTATAAATTGTTCCAACATATCATGATATTGTGCTGTATATTCTTCACTTTCGAAAATCCAGTTAAGCATAGGCAGTTCACTCATATTGCCCGATGTCGGAGTATCAATAGGTGAGTTAACGGCAGATGTTGCATTCGAGTTTTGAAATGTACCGAAAGCAAGGTTGTAGTTCCATGGTATCATAGAAAGCCTGCCGTCTTCTTCATATAGATAATAATTGTGAATTATTGAGCCGGTATAGCTGTCACCGTTGCATAGATAATTATGAACCGCAAAATATTTTATTACACTGTCAATATCAACAACTGATTCGATATTTTTACCCTCTGAAAGAATTTTTAATGAATTGATAAGCCTGTTTTTATCGGCAGAGGATATTTCCGTTTTGGCATTATCAAAAATATTTGGATAGCTATCATTGAATGTCATAATATTTCTCCTTTTTAGCCATAAATTCTGCCAATGGCATATTTTGAAAAAGCTCCACTATGAAGATTTTCAATTGATACAGCGTCTTTTATAATATCAGGTAGGAACGAATCCCATTTTACCTCAAGTATTATTGAATCAGAGACCGGCATTGTAACATATTTTTCGTTGAAAAAATCTGCGCAGTTAAGACCGGAACGAATGTTATAATCGATCGTTATGCGCACATTTCCCGCAGGAAAAACGAAAGGTTCTCTTGTGTAATCTACAATGATTTTTGGCTTTAAGCCCTCTGAAGTCATTTTTGAATACAACTCCACTATAAGTTGGCTTTTTGAATATAGCATCCATTCAATATTTCCGTTAATAATAGATTGCACCTGTTCCGGAGTAATAGAAGCACTTAGTTTTCCTGTCATATCACAATGCTTTATTTTTTTCTCAAGGCGGATGACCGAAGTGTCATAGTTGTAACATCGGATGCGGAATTTTTCCCGGTGATTTACGCCGTTGATTTTTTCTCTTAATGCTTTGTCTGAAATGTTGTCAAAATATAAGCTCCTAATAGTGTATTTTCCGTTTACCGAATTTTCATCATTATAAGCAATGGCACTTAGCCTTTGTTTGATTATCATCATATCTGATAAATTTATCTCATGCTTTATTTCGTGTCTGAAATGCATAATATCACCTCTTTTCATTTGCAATTATACATTCTTTTGCTGAATTATTGCTGAAAAAAGGTGAGCAAACGGTTATACTCCAGTGAATTCAATGTGAAAATTAACATTATTTTCAGGATGAATTAAGTTTTATGTTGTATTATTAATTTATATCAGGCAGATTTAGGAGGGATATTATGAGAATTTTGATTGTGGAAGATGAGAAGGCTTTGGCTGATTCTCTGAAAATTCTTCTGGATTCCAGAGGATTTGAAGCAGAAGCAGTGTACGACGGGGAAGATGGTGAACAATATGCCTCGCTTAATATATATGATTTGATAATACTTGACATAATGCTTCCTAAACAGAATGGTTATGTTGTGGCGGAAAAAATCAGAAAAAATCAATGTTCTGTCCCTATACTTATGCTCACCGCTAAATCAGATATTGAAGACAAGGTGAAAGGCCTGAATTCAGGTGCGGATTATTATTTGACCAAACCATTTGATTCAAGAGAACTCATAGCCTGTGTCAACGCTCTGCTTCGCAGACAGGAAAATGGATTGAATGAGCTTTCATTCGGAAACACCAGGCTTGATCTCGAATGTGCTATTCTTATACACGAAGAAAACAGTGTAAGATTATCGTCGAGAGAATTTGAAGTCATGCGCATTCTTATGCTTTCCGGCGAGAAGCATATTTCCAAGGAAGCCTTACTGACAAAGGTATGGGGGTATGACTCAAACGCGGTTGAAAATCATGTTGAGGTATATGTGGGCTTTTTGAGAAAAAAGCTCAGAAGTATCGGCTCTGATATACGAATAGAGGCGGTAAGGCGTCTAGGCTACCATCTGGAGTGTGAAAAAAATGCTGAGAAAACTGAAGATTAAATTTATAATTATTATTATGACAGTAGTTACAGTCTTGTTTGCAGGTGTTTTCGGGTTCGTTCTTCATACTACAAAACAAAATATCGAGAAAGAAAGTTTAAAAATGATGCAATCTGCGGCATTCAAGCCGTTTAAACCGAATCCCGATATGTCAGAACACGATAAAAGAGGTAATATGAAATCCCCTTTTTTTACTGTTCAAATAGGAGCAGATGGAGAACTTATCGTATCAGGAAATAGTTTATATGATATAACAGATGATGAGTTGATAAAAGATATTGCAGATAAGGCTCTGTCGGACGGAAAACAGAACGGAGTAATCTTTGATTATAACCTTCGCTATTGCAAGGTCAGGCAGGACAAAAACGAAATACTGGTGTTTGGGGATATTTCAAGTGAAAGGGCTATGCTTGATGAACTGATACGAAATTGTATTTTAATAGGTATTGTCGGATATGTTATCTTTTTTGCGATCAGCATTATACTTGCCGAATGGGTGACACGGCCTGTTGAAAAAGCGTGGGATGAACAGAAACAGTTTATTGCAGACGCTTCTCACGAACTTAAAACTCCGCTTACTGTTATTATGACAAACGCTGAAATGCTTACCGATAACGGTTATAACGAAAACGAAAAGGATAATTTTACAAAAAATATTCTCATTTCGTCAAAACGAATGAGAGGACTTGTAGAAAATCTTCTGGAACTGGCAAGAATGGACAGTGGATTTTCTGATTTGGCGCACGAAAAGCTTGATTACAGCAGGCTTGTAAATGACAGTATACTTCCTTTTGAACCGATTTTTTATGAAAATAATATGGAAATCATGTTTGACATCGAGGATAATATATATGTTCGCGGAAATAAATCAAAACTGACTCAGGTTGTAAATATCTTGCTTGATAACGCATTGAAATACTCCGATAATACTTCTCCTATAAAAGTTCTATTGAAAAGTACAGGAACATCGCATTGTTTGTTGTCTGTATCCGGTAAAGGAGACAGTATTTCCAAAGAAGATTGTAAAAATATATTCAAGCGCTTCTATCGTGCCGATAAATCAAGGACTGATAACCATAGCTACGGTTTGGGTTTATCTATCGCCTACAGCATAATAAAGGAACATAATGGCCGTATATGGGCAGAAAGCGAAAACGGATTAAACACTTTTTTTGTTCTTATTTCAACAGAATAGTATAGCAATTTACCAAACAAGTGACAAAAAATAAAGCCACGCTTTCTGTGCGTGGCTTTTATAAAGCAATTTTATGATTTTTTAAGATTTGTACCAAGAACATCAGAAACTTCTGTGATGGATACAAAGGCGTCAGGGTCGGCTTTTGCAACTACGCTTTGAAGTAAGGGGATTTGAAAACGGTTTACTACAACAAAAATCATTTTCTTTTCGCGCTGCGAATAATAACCTTTTGCGTCAATTTCGGTTATTCCGTGACCGAATTCTTTTGAAAGAGCGGCGCAAACCTTTTTTTCGTGCTCAGTAATTATCATTACCGACTTTGCTTTGTCAAGGCCTTCCACAATAAAATCGACTGCTTTTATCGCTACGGCATAGGTGACTATGGAATAAAGCGGTAAAGTCCAGCTGTGAAATACGCATCCTATTATTATGTATAGAATTACATTGTATATCATTACAAAGGTTCCGACTGTTATTCCGATTTTTTTCGCAAAAATAGCGGCAAGTACTTCAATTCCGTCGATTGCACCGCCAAATCTTAATGTAAGACCGCTTCCAGTTCCTGAAATCAGACCTCCGAATACTGCGCAAAGTAATAAATCTGTGCCTGCAAACGGAGAGGATGAGGCAACATCTATCGGCAGAACATATGAGATAATATATGATGCGGCTGAATAGACAAATACTGCCCATAGTGAATATATTGTGAAAATGATACCCTTCTTTTTCAACCCGAATAGAAACAGAGGGACATTCAGTACAACAAGAAATATTGAGAGAGAAAGATATTCCGGAGTGATTTGCCATAAGAGCATCGATGTTCCCGAAATACCGCTGTCATAGAGGTTAACAGGCGCTAAAAACATTGTAACGCCTATTGCGTTTATTACTCCTGCGAAAAACAATATAATTATATTCTTTATACTTATTCCTTTCAATACGCCTTTAAACGGTGTCATTATATCACCTTTTTGTGTATGATTTAATTAAAATCACTTTTTATTTAATTATAGCACATATTTAATCAAGGAGCAATATGTAGTATCTGATTAAAAATAAATCTTTTAGACAAAATTAGTATAATTTTTTTTGAAAATATACTTTACATTTTTGAGAAGAAGTATTATAATAAACTAAATTGCAGATGTGTTATGCAATTTACAAATTTTCAAAATGAAAGGAAGATTAATATGGCAAAATACAAATGTTTGGTTTGCTCAGAAGTTTTTGAGGCGGATAATCCTACGAAGTGCCCCAAGTGCGGTGCAACAAAGTTAGAACCTGTTGCTGAAAAATCAAAGTACGCAGGAACAAAGACTGAAAAGAACCTTGAAGCTGCTTTTGCAGGCGAATCACAGGCAAGAAATAAGTACACATATTTTGCTTCAAAGGCTAAAAAGGAAGGATTTGAGCAGATTGCTGCACTTTTCCTCAAAACAGCTGATAACGAAAAAGAGCACGCTAAGATGTGGTTTAAGGAACTTAACGGTATAGGCGATACAGCACAGAACCTTGAGGCTGCAGCTGATGGCGAAAACTTTGAGTGGACTGATATGTACGAAGATTTTGCAAAGACCGCTGAAGAAGAAGGCTTCCCTGAACTTGCTGCAAAATTCCGTATGGTTGGCGCTATTGAAAAGCATCATGAAGAAAGATATCGTGCTCTTCTTAAGAATGTTAAGATGGCAGAGGTATTTGCAAAAAGCGAAGTTAAAGTCTGGGAATGCCGCAATTGCGGACATATTGTTGTCGGCATGAAGGCTCCCGAAATTTGCCCTGTATGCGCACATCCTCAGAGCTACTTTGAGGTTAACGCCGAAAATTATTAATAGATAACAGATTATAATTGTTGAAAAGTCGCCTTCTTATACAATGAGGGCGACTTTTTTATATTATGGATTGACTTTTTCAAATCTTATGATATAATTTTGTTGCGAAACAAGCTGCATTCCGATAAATGTATGAAGGTGGAAATAAAATGGCTAAGGTTATGAAGAATATTACAATTATTTCCTTTTTACTCTTTGCTGTATTTCTTATACTTTACTTTTTTACTTCTGTTGATTTGTGGGAAACTCTTGCCATAACTTTTGGCACAATACTATATCATTTTGTTATGAGATTAGCAGTAGGTTTTTTATTCAATACATTTATGAAAAACAGAGCTGATTATAATAAAAAATGGTATAGACTCTGTCTGTGGGAAAATAAACTTTATGATTTGTTGAAAGTGAAAACATGGAAGAATAAAATGCCAACGTATAATCCTGAACTATTCAATTATAAAAAACATTCTTGGGAAGAAATTGCACAGGCAATGTGTCAGGCAGAACTTGTTCACGAAACAATTTTTGTTCTGAGTTTCGTGCCGATAATAGCGTCGGTTTGGTTCGGAGCGTTTTGGGTATTTTTGTTGACTTCAGTTGCAGGTGCGTGTTTGGATTTGACATTTGTTATTATGCAAAGATATAACAGACCTCGTATAATTAAGATGATTGAGCGTAAACATATATAAAAACCTGAGAAGAAAGTCAATCTTCTCAGGTTTTTGTGTTTTTACTGAACTCCGTAAGTTTTTCTGTATTCAAGCATTTTGTCAAGATATTCTTTTCCGTCGACAACGCCGTTTTTTATAGCGTCAATAATATCCATTACGGTTACGATGGGGTAGATTTTTATTCCGAATTCATTATACACTTCCTGCACGGCAGAAAACTCGCCCTGACCTTTTTCCATTCGGTCAACCGAGATGACCATTCCGGTAATATTTACATCAGCGGCATTTTTGAGAACGGGAAGAACCTGTCTTATCGCTGTTCCGGCAGTAATAACATCTTCAATGATAACGACTTTTTCACCATCTGTAAGTTTCTTACCAACGATGACTCCGCCTTCGCCGTGGTCCTTTGCCTCTTTTCTATCGAAACAATAATTAACTTCGGTATCGTATTTGTTATAAAGCGCAGAGGCGCAAGCAACTGCGAGCGGGATGCCTTTGTAAGCCGGACCAAACAGGGTTTCAACATCTATATTGTTTTCTTTGATACACTCTGCATAGAATTCTCCAAGCTTGGCAAGTTGCTTTCCTGTATTGTAATTTCCGGTGTTGATGAAATACGGAGCCTTTCTTCCGCTTTTTAGCGTAAAATCCCCAAATGTGAGAACTCCGCATTCAACCATAAACTTGATAAAGCCTTCTTTGTAAGTCATTTTTACAGCTTCCTTTCAATATGTACTGGTATTATTTTATCATATTGTCTATTGCATTTCAAGTATATGAATGATAAAATATTAACGGGGGAATTATAATGGAAAATATTTTATTTGACCTTGATGGCACTTTAACAGATTCACAAGACGGAATAATAAAATCTTTGCAATATGCGCTGCAATATTATGGAATAGAAGAAAAGGCTGAAAATTTGGGCGGATTTCTGGGCCCTCCCGCACATATTGCCTTTCAGGAATATTATGGTTTTTCAGAGCAAAAAGCATTGGAAGCAACAAAAAAATTCCGTGAAAGATACGCGGACAAAGGTATTTTTGAAAATCGCTTATACGATGGTATAGATGAACTGTTGAGAAAATTGCACGACGAGGGTAAAAGGCTTTGCGTTGCTACATCAAAACCGATTGTTCATACAGAGAAGATACTTGAATATTTTGATATAAGAAAATATTTCGATATAGTTGTAGGGAGCGACCTTGAAGGAAAGTTTTGCAATAAATCCGATATTATTTCGGAGGTTATAAAGAAATGCGACAATGACAGAGAGAATTCTATTATGGTAGGTGACAGAAAATATGATGTATTGGGGGCAAAAGAAAATGGAATAAAATCTGTGGCTGTTCTCTACGGATATGGAAATATGGAAGAATTTGTTCTGGCAGGAGCGGATTTTATTGCCGAAAGCGTCGAAAAAATATCTGATTTTGTTCTTTAAGGAATATTTTTGAGAAAAATTTTTAAAAAGTACTTGACAAGACTCTTTACAGAGTGTATAATATACGAGTAAAACAAAGTAGAACAATTCGTTCTCACCTTAGCGCCTATGAGCGACTTGGGTAAATAACAGAAAGAGATATACATTTTGATGTGTGTAGAACTTGAGTTATGAGCGTGAACGGACTGTTCGCGCTCAAATTTTTATAATTGGTTTTGATGTTACGGAGGTGCTTCACTATCAGTACTAAAGAAAAGGAACTTGAGATCAACGAAGAAATCAGAGATAAGGAAATTCGCTTAATTGGGGCAGACGGTGCTCAAATTGGCATTGTTTCTGCAAAAGAAGCTCTTAAACTTGCCGAAGAAAGCGACCTTGACCTTGTTAAGATTTCACCCAATGCTGTTCCGCCGGTTTGCAGAATAATGGATTACGGAAAATATCTGTTCGAGCAGTCAAAGCGCGAAAAGGAAGCAAGAAAAAATCAGAAGGTCGTTGAGGTAAAGGAAATAAGAATGTTTTCCAGCATCGATACTCATGATTTTGAAACTAAGGTAAGCCAAGCTATAAAATTCCTGCAAGGCGGTGACAAAATAAAGGTTTCTGTTCGTTTCAAAAAGCGTGCAATTGCACATCCGCATCTTGGTGAAGAATTGCTTGAACGCTTTAAAGAAGCTTGTACTGAGTTCGGTGTTGTTGATAAGCCAATTAAGCCAGAGGGACGCGCCCTTGTAATGTTTATCACACCGAAATCATCAAAATAAGGGAGGAAAATACAATGCCAAAGTTAAAGACACATTCCGGTGCAAAGAAGCGCTTTAAGCTTACTAAAAACGGTAAGGTAAAGTATCAGCACACAAACAAGAGACACAGACTCAATCAGATGGCTACAAAGCGTAAGAGACATCTTCGCGTTGGCGGTTTTGCCGATGGAACAAATGTAGCTGCAATTAAGGAAATGCTTCCTTACAAGTAAGCATTGAGAACTAAATCAATTATACGGAGGTAGAATATTATGGCTCGTGTTAAGGGAGCAATGATGACTCGCAAGAGAAGAAATAAGACTCTCAAGCTCGCAAAGGGCTATTGGGGAAGCAAGAGCAAACACTTTAAGATGGCTAAGCAGGCGGTAATGAAATCCGGAAGCTATGCTTATATCGGAAGAAAGCAGAAGAAACGCGAATTCAGACAGCTTTGGATATCGAGAATTTCTGCTGCCGCAAAGATGAACGGAATGAACTATTCAACACTTATGAATGGTCTTAAAAAAGCAGGAATTACACTCAACCGCAAGATGCTTTCAGAAATTGCAATCAACGATCCTGCAGGCTTTACTTCAATTGTTGAGCAGGCAAAGGCGGCACTTTAATTTACAGTTGATAAGAGTCAGGAGTAAAAAAATACTTCTGACTTTTTGCCGTTTTTTTACCCGATAAAAAATATACGATTTAAGCATTGTGAGGGAGCGTTTGATGAAAAAAACCGAACTGGTATCTTCAAAGGATAATCCTTCAATAAAGCTTTATCGAAAGCTATCCGAAAGCAAGAAGACCAGAAAAGAAAGAGCTTTGTTTGTTCTTGAAGGAGCGAGGCTTTGTTTTGATTCTGCTGTTATTGACAAAATTGAGATTCTTTTTTTAACCGAGTCCGCTCAAAAAAAATTCGCAGAGCAGATATCTCATTTTTCTGGAAGAATTATGAATATTTCAGACGAGCTTGGGCAGTGGCTTTGCGATACTGTAAATACTCAAGGCGTTTTTGCAATATGCAGAATGTTGGATAGCATAGAAATAAATAACTTTATTGAAAGCGGAAAGAAATATGCTGTTTTAAATTCTTTGCAGGATCCGTCAAATGTGGGCACTGTAATAAGAACTGCTGACGCTCTTGGTATTGACGGTGTAATTCTGTGCAATTGTTGTGATTTATATAATCCAAAGGTTATACGCGGAACGATGGGTTCGATTTTTAGAATTAAAATAATTGAGAGCACTTTTCCCGAAACGATCCAATCTTTAAAGTCAAAAGGCATAATATCTTATGCCGCGGTTGTCGATAAATCCGTGAAAAGTCTTACGGATTGTGATTTTTCAGGTGGGGTTGCCGCTGTTATCGGAAACGAAGGAAACGGTCTTTCACAGGGCGATATAGCTTTATGTGACGATAAATTCACTATAAAAATGTATGGAAGTATAGAGTCGTTTAATGCCGCAACTGCAGCGACAATTATTCTATGGGAAATGTCAAAATAAAGAGAGGATGTTATTATGGATAATACTATGTATTGGCTTTGGCTTGTCGAGTGTTTTGGTGTAGGCAACAGCAGAATTTGGGATGTCCTTTCTCATTACGACGATAATCCGGTTGAGGCTTATGAAGCTTTAAAGGATGGAAAAAGTTCCCTTCTATCACCTAATGAGGCTAAAAACGCGCGGAATACATATATTGAAAATATGGATGAAATAATTGAATATTGTCAGGAAAGTAATTACAATATTATTTGTATTGATGATAGAAGATATCCGGAACGATTGAAGGGCATATACAATCCTCCTGCGCTCCTTTTTTGTATGGGCGATCCGAGCTTTATAAATGATGAGGTTGTTGTTACGGTTGTCGGAACAAGAAGACCTTCTGAATATAGCGTTAAATTTGCAAAAAGAATATGCGCTGAACTTGTTGCAGCAGGAACAGTTCTTGCCAGCGGTTTTGCATTAGGTATTGATTCTATGGCTCATCAGGCATCATTAAAAGCAAATGCGCGTACAGTTGCTGTGCTTGGATGTGGACTTGATGTGAAATATCCGGCTGAGAATGCTGATATAAAAAAGATTATAGCGGTTCATGGTGCTGTTATTACGGAATTTTTCCCCGGAACACGTCCGGAACCAAAGAATTTTCCGCAAAGAAATAGGATTCTTTCGGGGATATCGTTGGGAACGCTTGTTATTGAAGCTTCTCCAAGAAGCGGGGCACTGATAACAGCTGATTTAGCGATAAATCAGGGAAGAGATGTATTTTGCGTTCCTCCGGCTGATTTGTTTGACCAGAGATATGCCGGAGTAATAAGACTTATAAGAGAGGGAGCAATACCAACATTTTCGCATCTTGATATTATGTTTGAGTATTATGAGAATTTTTCTCATAAACTTATTTCCGTAAATCCGTTCAGCGACTATTCGGGAGAACAGAATATAATAACAGAACGGAAGGTTTCTTCCGGAAAGAAAATGAAGGAAACCTCTGCCGTGGAAAAGAACAACGAAACGGAGAAAAACGAAAATAATGTTTGCAAAGAGAATAAAACGGATTATTCACAGTATAATGATGAACAGAAATCAATAATAATGGCACTTGAACGAGGCGGAAGTCTTACACCCGATGAAATATCGGCATTAACGGGAAGGGATATTTCTGTAATACTTTCAGAGCTCACAGAACTTGAAATGAGCGGGGATATAACTAAAAGACCGGGACAAAGATATTCTATATAATATCATTGAAGAAAATGTCATCATTTTACTAATTTAAAAATAATTCCTTAGAAAGTCGAGGATAAGTATATAATGTCAAATCTTGTAATAGTTGAGTCTCCGGCAAAAGCAAAAACAATAAAAAAGTACCTTGGAAATGACTATGAAGTAGTTGCATCCATGGGTCATATAAGGGATTTGCCAAAATCAAAATTCGGCGTCGATATAGAAAATGGTTTTCGCCCGCAATATATAGAAATAAAGGGCAAAGAGGAACTAATTTCAAAGCTTGCAACGCTTTCCAAAAAAAGCGACCATGTATATTTAGCGACCGACCCTGACCGCGAAGGTGAGGCTATTTCATGGCATTTAGCCCAGATTCTAAATCTTGACACAAACGATGTTAACAGGGTTGCTTTTAATGAGATTACAAAGTCCGGTGTTGAAACCGGAATGTCTAATCCGAGAAAGATAGATATAGACCTTGTAAATGCGCAGCAGGCGAGAAGAATTCTTGATAGAATTGTGGGATATAAGCTGAGTCCGTTTCTTTGGAAAAAAGTCAGAAGAGGTCTTTCAGCGGGCAGAGTTCAGTCCGTTGCTGTTCGTCTTATAGTTGACAGGGAAAACGAGATAAGAGCTTTTGTTTCACAGGAATATTGGTCTATTGACGCAAAGCTGACTGCTCCATCGTCAAAGAAAGCATTTTCGGCAAAGCTTTCCGCTGTTAACGGCAAAAAAATAGAACTTCATACTAAAGAAGAAGCGGATGAAATTCTTAAAAAACTTGATAATGCAGAGTTTGTAGTAACCGATGTAAAGAAAAGTATCCATAAAAAATCACCTTACGCTCCTTTTACAACATCAACGATGCAGCAGGAAGCGTCGAGAAGACTTGGCTTTCAGGCTAGAAGAACCATGAAAGCTGCACAGGAGCTTTACGAAGGCGTTGAGGTCGGAGATATGGGCGTTGTCGGTCTTATAACATATATGAGAACCGATAGCCTGAGAATTTCAAATGAAGCAAGAACCGCTGCTTATAAGTATATTGAACAAAAATATGGTAAGGAATATATACCGGATAAGCCGAGAATTTATAAATCCAAAGGCAATGCGCAGGATGCGCATGAAGCAATAAGACCTTCTCTTCCCGAACTTACACCGGATAAAGTTAAGGGAAATCTTACATCTGATCAGTTCAAACTTTATAAACTGATTTGGGAACGCTTTATTTCAAGTCAGATGTCAAATGCTCTGCTTGATACTGTTTCAGTTGATATTTCAGCGAATGATTGCAACTTTAAGGCTACGGGATATTCCGTTAAATTTGACGGGTTTACTGTTCTTTATGAGGAAACAAAGGACGAACAAGGAGAAGAAAATTCTGTTCTACCCGTCATTTCAAGCGGTGATGTTCTCAAAGTAAAATCACTTGACGGGAATCAGCACTTTACTCAGCCACCTGCAAGGTTTACCGAAGCAACACTGATTAAGACACTCGAAGAGAACGGCATAGGCCGTCCCTCGACTTATGCACCTACTATAACGACCATTATTCAGCATCTGTATGTTGAAAGAGACGGTAAACAGCTTAAGCCTACTCCTTTGGGCGAAGTTACAACCGAATTGATGAAAGAACAATTCGAGCCTATTGTAGATGTAAAATTTACTGCCGAAATGGAAAATCAACTTGACGAGGTTGAACTCGGAAAAAAAGACTGGGTTGAGACTTTAAGTGATTTTTATAAGGATTTCAGCGAAACTCTTGAATCGGCTGAGAAAAACATGGAGGGCAAGAGAGTCAAGGTTCCCGATGAAAAGACAGATATTATCTGTGATGTCTGCGGGAAAGAAATGGTAATTAAAATCGGAAAATTTGGAAAATTTCTTGCTTGTTCCGGATTTCCCGAATGTACCAACACAAAAAAGATTGTTCAGGAAACACCCGGTGAATGTCCGGTTTGCGGAAAGAAAATTCTTCAGAAGAAGTCTAAAAGAGGAAAGAAATATTTTGGGTGTGAAGATAATCCAAAATGTGGTTTTATGACATGGAACACTCCGACAAAAAACAGGTGTCCGAAATGTAATTCTACTCTTTTCCAAAAAGGCGGAAAATCAGGCAAACTTGTTTGTGAAAAGGCAGGATGCGGATTTGAAAAGGCGGTAAAGGATGAATAAGGTTACTGTTATCGGCGCAGGTCTTGCCGGATGCGAGGCGGCGTGGCAACTTTCGAACGCCGGAATATCGGTTGATTTATATGAAATGAAACCGAAAAAATTTTCACCTGCGCATAAATATAACGGCTTTGCAGAACTTGTATGCTCAAATTCACTTAAAGCATCAAGACTTGATTCTGCAGCAGGTCTTTTGAAAGAAGAAATGAGAATTCTTGGTTCTCTTATCGTTCCGTGTGCTTACGAAACTTCCGTTGCCGCAGGCGGAGCTTTGGCAGTAGATCGGGAAGCTTTTTCAAATCTTGTTACAGAAAAAATAAAGTCAAGAAAAAACATAAACATAATTTATGATGAATTTACAGAAATTCCTGACGGAAATGTTATTATTGCGACGGGCCCGTTGACATCTGACGCGCTTGCGGATAAAATATCAGAATTATGTGGTTCTTATCTTAGCTTTTTCGATGCGGCTGCACCTATTGTTTCATTTGATAGTCTTGATAAAGATCTTGTCTTTTTTGCTTCGCGCTATGGCAGGGGTGAAGATGATTATATCAATTGTCCTATGAATAAGGAAGAATATACTGCATTTTATAACGCTCTTATAACTGCTGAAAGTGCCGAACTCAAAGAACACGACAGGGAATTTTTCAAGGTTTACGAAGGCTGTATGCCGATAGAAGTTCTTGCCAAGCGTGGAGAGGATACGATGCGTTTTGGTCCGTTAAAACCCGTAGGACTTATAGATCCGAGGACAGGCAAAAGACCATACGCAGTAGTTCAACTCAGAAAAGAAAACAATGAAGGAACAATGTATAATCTCGTCGGATTTCAGACAAATCTTAAATTCGGTGAGCAGAAGAGAGTTTTTTCGATGATAACCGGTCTTGAAAATGCGGAATTCCTGCGTTACGGCGTTATGCACCGTAACAGCTTTATAAATTCGCCTAAGCTATTAAATTCCGATTTTTCTATGAGAAAACATAAAAATATATTTTTTGCCGGGCAGATAACAGGTGTCGAAGGTTATATAGAGTCTGCGTCAAGCGGAATAATGGCAGGTATTAATATGGCCAGAAGGCTTTACGGGAAAGAAACTTTTGTTTTGCCGAAAGTAACGATGATGGGAGCTTTATCTGCTTATATAAGCGACGAAAGTGTCAAGGATTTTCAGCCAATGGGGTGTAATATGGGTATTTTGCCTCCCCTTGAAACAAATATCAGGGATAAAAAACTTAAATATCAGACTCTTGCTGAAAGGTCATTGAAAGCACTTGATGATTATTTGCTAAATATTTAAAAAACGGAGGAATAAAAAATGAGAATTGCGGTTGATGCTTTTGGGGGAGACAATGCTCCTCTTGAAGTAATAAAAGGTTCAAGACAGGCTGCCGATGAACTTGGAGTAGATATTGTTCTTGTCGGTATTGAAGAAAAAATCAAATCTGTTTCGTCAGAGAATGGTATTTCTCTTGAAGGCATTGAAATTAAGCACGCCCCCGAGGTATTTGATATCCATGAAGATTCTACTCTTATTATTAAGGAGAGAAAAGATACATCAATGGCTGTCGGACTTAAAATGCTTGCAGATGGTGAAAGCGATGCGTTTGTATCTGCCGGCAGCACAGGCGCACTTGTAGTAGGTTCAACATTTATTGCAAAAAGATTAAAGGGAATAAAGAGAGCGGCTCTTGCCCCTATACTTCCATCGCAGAGCGGATTTTATATGCTTCTTGATGCAGGTGCAAATGTTGATTGCCGCCCTGAAATGCTTGTTCAGTTTGCAATAATGGGTTCTTGTTATGCTGAAAAAATATTGGGAATAAAAAATCCCCGTGTTGGATTAATAAATGTCGGAGCTGAGGAAACAAAAGGCAGGGAGCTTGAACTTACTACATATAAACTCCTTGAAGAAGCTCCCATAAATTTCATCGGAAATGCCGAGGCAAGAGATATACCTCTCGGAGAATTTGATGTTGTTGTTGCAGATGGTTTTACAGGAAATGTATTTCTTAAATCTGTCGAAGGAATGGGCGCTTTTTTCTCAAATGCTCTTAAAGATATGCTTATGAAAAACGGAAAACCTACGATACCTGCAATTATGCTAAATAAGAGGATTAAAGCGTTCAAGAAAAAAATTGATTATAAAGAGCAGGGCGGTGCGGTACTTATGGGAATTTCAAAGCCTGTTATCAAAGCACACGGAAGTTCAGATGCAAGAGCGTTTTTCAATGCAATAAAGCAGGCGAAGTATTGTGTCGATCAGAAGGTTATAGAAAGTATATCAGAATCTCTTGAAATACTTGAAAATAATTCAAAAGCAAAAAAGGTGTAAATTATGAACTTTGAGAACATAATTCATTACAAATTCAAAAATCCCGAGCTTTTAAACGAGGCTCTCTCACATTCATCATACGCAAATGAAAATAAAAAGAATAGACACAGCAACGAAAGACTTGAGTTTTTAGGCGATTCTGTTCTTTCTGTTGTTGTTGCACAGTATCTTTTTGAAAATTATAGAAATTTACCCGAAGGCGAACTTACAAAACTTAGAGCGTCCTTGGTATGTGAAAGAGCGCTGTTCAGTTTTGCTCAACAGATTGATTTGGGTGAATACATCCTCCTCGGGAAAGGAGAGGAGCATTCGGGCGGAAGAGAAAGACCGTCTATTCTTGCGGACGCTTTTGAGGCAGTTATAGCCGCAATTTACCTTGATGGCGGACTTGAGGCTGCAAGAAAACATATTCTGTCATTTATCCCAAAGAATCTGGATGTGAAAAAGAAGCTTACATTTAACGACTATAAAACAATGTTGCAGGAAATTGTCCAGCAAAATCCTGATGAAAAGGTTGAGTATGTTCTTATGGAGCAATCAGGGCCTGACCATGATAAAGCCTTTGTTGTAGATGTGATGCTGAATTCAAATGTTATCGGCAAAGGCGAGGGAAGAAGCAAGAAACAAGCTGAACAGATGGCGGCAAAGGAAGCTCTGGAGCTTATGGGATATGAAACATAATAATATTGCAATCTTTATTCCTCACATCGGTTGTCCGCATCTTTGTAGTTTTTGCAATCAGGTTAGCATATCAGGAGAAAAAAACATTCCCCATGGAGAAGATGTCAGAAGAATATGTTCTCTTGCAATAACTGATATTTATGATAAAAAAAATACAGAGATTGCTTTTTTTGGCGGTAGCTTTACTGCGATTGACAGAGATTATATGACAGAACTTCTGTCTGCTGCAAGTGAGTTTGTCGGTGACGGAAAATTTAAAGGGATAAGAATATCGACTCGTCCCGATTATATTGATGATGATATTCTCATGACGCTTAAACACTATGGAGTAACTGCTATTGAGTTGGGCGCACAAAGTATGTCGGACAAGGTTTTGTCCGCTAATGAAAGAGGACACAGTGCTGATGACATAAGAGAAGCTTCTGCGCTGATAAAGAGTTACGGTTTTGAACTTGGATTGCAGATGATGGTAGGTCTGTATCAAAGTACAGAAGCCGATGAATATTATACAATGTGTGAAATAGCTGCATTAAAGCCGGATACTGTAAGAATATACCCTGTAGCTGTTCTTCAAAATACAAAACTTTGTGAACTTTATAATAGCGGCGAGTATAAGCTTTACGATTTTGATAAGGCCGTTGAAATATGCGCAAATTTGCTTTATATGTTTGAGTTTATGGGCATAAGAGTAATACGGATCGGACTCCATTCTTCTGAAGAAGTATCAAGCAATGCCGTTGCCGGATTTTATCATCCTGCATTTAAAGAACTGTGTGAAAGTCGCATTTTCAGAACGATTATCCTTTCAACTTTGCGTGAAAAGAAAGGCTCTTATATGGTATATGTCGCTAAAGGAGCGCTAAGTAAGGCAATTGGTCAGAAAAAGAGCAATATAGAATACTTTAAACAATCAGGATTAAATATTACCATTAAAGAAAGTTCCGGATTGAACGGCTACGGTATCTCAATAAAGGAAGTGAAATAATGTATTTAAAATCGCTGGAATTACAAGGTTTTAAATCCTTTCCGGATAAAATAAAGCTTGACTTTGATAAAGGTCTTACGGCTGTTGTCGGTCCCAACGGGAGCGGAAAGAGCAACATAGGCGATGCAGTAAGATGGGTTTTGGGTGAACAATCATCAAAAACTCTCCGCGGAGCAAAAATGGAGGATGTTATTTTTGCCGGAACGCAATTCAGAAAGCCTATGGGTTTTGCACAGGTAACTCTGAATATAGACAATTCAAAAGGAATACTTCAGGTTCCGGCGGAAGAAGTTTGTGTTACCAGAAAGCTTTACAGAAGCGGTGAAAGCGAGTATCTTATCAACGGAAGTCAGGTCCGCTTAAAAGATGTTTACGAACTATTTATGGATACAGGCCTTGGCAGGGATGGCTATTCAATAATCGGCCAGGGCAGGGTTGCTGAGATAGTTTCGGCAAAAAGCAGTGAACGCCGAGAAATATTTGAAGAGGCCGCCGGTATATCTAAGCTAAGATATAAAAAAGCTGAGTCCGAAAAAAGGCTTTCTGCCGCGCAGGATAACATATTAAGATTAAAAGATATTATAAATGAACTCGAAGTCAGAGTCGAGCCCTTGCGTATTCAGGCAGAGAAAACAAAGAAATATAATGAACTTGCAGAAAAAAGAAAATCTCTTGAAGTATCCTTTTGGGTGAAAAAACTTGACGATTTAAGAAAAAATATAAAATCTGTTGATGAGAAAATTCTTATAAATACTGCAGAATATGAGAGTCTTTGCGTTGATGTTGAAAAAATTGAAACCGAGATTCAGAATTGTCATTCTTCAATGCAAGACGGAAATATAAAAATCGAACAGCTTCAGGAAAAAATTATTGAAACAGAAAGAAAAAATGGACAAATCAATTCTGATATTGCTGTTTTTGAAAATGATATTATACATAACATTGAACTCATCAATAATTATATTGCTCAACAGCAAAGCAGTGCAGTTTCTTCAATGGAACTCAGAGAAAAAATTGCTGATGGAATAATGAAAGCTGAAAATCTTTCAAAAGATGAAATCAGGGTATCTGAACTTCTCTCAAAATTTCAATCTGAGCTTGAAGAATTAATAGCAAAATCTGATAAATTCAATCGTGAGTATGAAAAAATAGAGTCTGAAATAAATCATCTGTATATAAAGAGATCGGAATATTCTTTTGCGGTTTCTTCATCCGAAAAAACGGTGAAAGAACTTTTGACTCAGCTTGAAGAACAGAAAAATCATAAAAAAGAAACTGAGGAAGCTATTTTTTCTCTTAAAAAAGAGAAAGAAGAAACCGATAAAGGTATTAAGGCTACTGAGGAAAGTTTTGACGAACTCAATAATAAGCTGAGCGGATACACAAGACTTTATGAGAGCAAGTCAAAAAAATTAAATGATTACAAAGAAAAACTTCAGTCTCTTGTTATTAAAAAGAATGAAATCAGTCATAGAGTTCAGATACTTACTGAACTTGAAAACAATATGGAGGGGTTTTCTTACAGCGTTAAAGAAATAATCAAAGCGGGAAAAAATCAACGCATTAGTGGAATTCACGGAAGCGTTGCACAGCTAATCAAGGTTGACAGCGAATACTCAGTTGCAATAGAGACTGCACTCGGTGCCGCTTTACAGAATGTGATAGTTGAAAATGAGGATACAGCAAAGCGCTGTATAAGACTTCTTAAGGAACAAAAGTCAGGAAGAGCAACATTTCTGCCTCTTACTTCTGTCAAAGGAAATAAGCTTGATAATTTGTCATTTAAAAATGAAAATGGATATATATCGCTTGCAAGCGAACTTGTTGAGTTTGATGAATGTTATGCGCATATTATGAATTATCTTCTTGGTAGGATTGCAGTTGCTGAGGATATTGATTCTGCGTCATATATCGCAAAAAAATGCGGATATAAATTTAAAATTGTAACGCTTGACGGACAGGTGATTAATGCAGGCGGTTCTTTTACGGGAGGCTCAGTCTCTAAATCAGCAGGAGTACTTACCCGAAAGAATGAAATTAATTCCCTTAAATCCGAACTTGACAAAGCCAATTCCGAATATGAAGCTATCAAATCCGAAACAATAAAACTTCAGGCAGAAAGCGATAAGCTCGGCTTTGATATTGACGGAATCAAGGACCGTATTTCAGAAGTTAACGAAGATAAAATCCGTTTTGAAGAGGAAAATAAGAGAATAGAACAACTTATTGCTCAAGCTGGTTCTCAGATTGATTTAATAACTGCAAACGAAAAACAAATCAATGATAGAATTACTACTGAAAACAGCAAACATTCAGAAGCGGAAATCCTTCTTGACGAATGCGAGAAAAAAATATCTGAAAGCGAAGCTCTTGTATCTTCTCATCAGGAAGAGAAAGACAGCATACATAAAAAGAGAGAAGAACTTTCTTCTGATATTTCATCGCAAAAGCTTTTGCTTCTTGAAATAAGAAAGGATAAGGAAAATGCAGAGGCAGGAGTGGAACAATTAAAAGCTTCGGCTCTTGAACTTAAGCAAAACGCTATTGATTATGAAACTCAGATAGAAAAACAAAACGATATTATCGAGGAAAAGAAGGCTCTTATTGAGCAAAGAAAGAAGGAACTTACTGATTCTTTTGAAGAAGTTAAAGAGATAAAGGCACAAATTGTTGCGGTTCAGACAGAAAATCGTAGCTTTGAACAAAAAGCAGGGACTCTTCGTAAAGAGGAACGCGAGTTAAGCGAGAATAAAGAAAGATTTTCAGCTGAAAAGGCGAGACTTTTGTCAAGAAGAGAATCCATCCAAAAGGAATGTGATGATATTTCTTCTGAAATGTGGGAACAGTATGAAATGACGCGTTCTGACGCTGAGAAGATTGCCATTCCTATTGACGATATGCTTGTTGCTCAAAGAGACCTTAATGAAGTTAAAAATAAAATAAAAAGTTTAGGTTCTATCAATCCTTCCGCTATCGAGGAATATGAAGAAGTTTCGGGAAGATATCAATTTATGTCTGAGCAATTAAGTGATGTTGAGACTTCCAAGAAAGAGCTTGAAAGACTTATTGAAGAGCTTACAAATGATATGAAGAGAAGATTTTCTGAAAGCTTTGAAGAAATCAACAATAATTTTAAACAGGTTTTTGTTGAGCTTTTTGGCGGCGGAAAAGCAGAACTTGTTCTCGTAAATCCTGATGACATCCTTGAATCCGGAATAGAAATAAATGTTGCGCCTCCGGGAAAGGTAATAAAAAATCTTTCTCTTCTTTCAGGCGGAGAACAGTCGTTTGTTGCTATTGCAATTTATTTTGCAATACTTAAACTGAGACCTGCTCCGTTCTGCATTCTTGACGAAATCGAAGCTGCTCTTGACGATGTTAATGTTTCAAAATATGCTCAATATCTGAGAAATTTTACGGACACAACTCAATTTATTCTTGTTACTCACAGAAGAGGAACAATGGATGAGGCGGATGTGCTTTACGGCGTCACAATGCAGGAAAAAGGTATTTCTAAGCTTTTAAAAATGTCGCATGATGAGATAAATTCTATGGCTACCGATAATTAGCCGAAAGGAAGATCGTATGGGTTTTTTTGAAAAAATAAAAACAGGACTTCTGAAAACAAAGGAGTCTATGATAAAGCATATCGATGGATTTGTAAATTCTTTCACCAAAATTGATGAGGAATTTTTTGAAGAACTTGAAGAAATTCTTATTACATGTGATATAGGAGTCTCTACATCTCAAAAAATATGCGAAAACCTTCGTATTAAGGTTAAAGAGAAAGGAATTACTGAACCCTCTGAAATAAAAAATGAGATGAAAGAGATTATTATTGAAATGCTTGGCGAGGATAAGCCTCTTAACCTTTCTTCCAAACCGTCTGTTATTGTTGTTATCGGCGTCAACGGAGCGGGCAAGACCACTACAATCGGAAAGTTGTCGGCACAACTTAAAGCATCCGGAAAAAAGGTTATTGTTGCTGCTGCGGATACATTCAGAGCAGCAGCTATCGATCAGCTTGAAGTATGGACAAACCGTAGCGAAGTTGAACTTATAAAACATGCGGAAGGCTCAGACCCGGCATCTGTTGTATTTGACGGCATATCTGCTGCAAAGGCAAGGAATGCGGATGTGCTTATATGCGATACCGCAGGAAGGCTCCATAATAAGAAAAATCTCATGAATGAACTTC
>CALZLD010000008.1 GCA_945788225.1 uncultured Clostridia bacterium | reverse complement strand
TCAACAGAAACTCCGCCGCCCTGAACAAGTCTTCTTGCTTCAGATTTTGAAGGTGCAAGACCTGCAGCAACAAGAAGGTCGACTATTGACATATTTTCGGATACTTCAACAGTGGGCATATTATCCGAATAACCCGATCCTCCGAATACCGCCTTCGCGGCTTCTCTCGCCTTCTGAGCCTCTTCATCTCCGTGAACAAGCTTTGTAAGCTCGTAAGCAAGGAGTTCTTTCGCCTTGTTGAACTCAGCGCCTTCCATTGTTTTTTCCATTTCTTCTATTTCTTCAATAGGAACAAATGTGAGCATTTTAAGACATTTGATAACATCAGCGTCCGAAACATTTCTCCAGTACTGGAAGAAATCATACGGAGAGGTTTTATTGGCGTCAAGCCATACAGCGCCGTTTTCTGTTTTTCCCATTTTCTTTCCTTCGGAATTAAGAAGAAGCGTTATTGTCATTGCATGAGCGTCTTTGCCGAGTTTTTTTCTGATAAGCTCCGTTCCTCCAAGCATATTTGCCCATTGGTCATCTCCGCCGAACTGCATATTACAGCCGTATTTCTGATAGAGCATATAAAAATCGTAGCTCTGCATTATCATATAGTTGAACTCAAGGAATGTAAGACCTCTCTCCATTCTTTGCTTGTAACACTCAAAGGTAAGCATTTTATTAACGCTGAAGCATGCTCCGACCTCACGGAGAACATCAATATAATTAAGATTGAGAAGCCAGTCACCGTTATTTACAACAATGGCCTTGTCCTCTGAAAAATCAATAAATCTGCTCATCTGCTTTTTAAAGCATTCAACATTATGATTTATCGTTTCCTTGGTCATCATCTTTCTCATATCGGTCTTTCCCGAAGGGTCGCCTATCATAGCCGTTCCCCCACCGATAAGGACAATAGGCTTATTTCCTGCCATCTGAAGCCTTTTCATAAGGCAAAGAGCCATAAAATGTCCTACATGAAGGCTGTCTGCAGTAGGGTCAAACCCGATATAAAAAGTTGCCTTTCCGTTATTAATCATTTCACTGATTTCTTTTTCATCAGTAACCTGTGCAATAAGTCCTCTTCTGACAAGTTCTTCGTAAAGTGTCATTTCTTTCTCTCCTTTTAAATTTGAATTTAAAAAATCCTCAGACAGAATACTGTCTGAGGACGATTAAATCGTGGTACCACCTCAATTTATCGGCAAAGCCGACCTCTTGAACGCTGTAACGGGCGTGACCGTATTTCCCTACTGTAATGTTCAGAAAATCAGCTCCGGGATGTATTCGCCTTAACGAAGTTACTTTCTTGCACCAACCGAAAGTTCTCTTCAAACTTGCATAATAAGGTTACTTGTTCCCTTCAAAGCCTTTCAAATATGGGTATATGATACCATATTTAAATTTTAATGTCAAGCATTATTTTTTGATTTAAGAAGTTGTTCTGCGTTTTCAAGCATAAGTTCATTTATACTGTCTCCGCCCATAATTCTTGCGATTTCGTATTTTCTTCCTTCGAAATCGAGTGGTTTGACAGTTGTTGAAGTCTTTTCGTCATCCAGACTTTTTTCGATAAGCATATGCCTGTCTGCCATTACGGCTATCTGGGCAAGATGCGTAACGCAAAGCACCTGCCTTATCTTTCCTATCTGAGCAAGCTTTATTCCGATTTTTTGAGCCGCTCTTCCGCTGACTCCTGTGTCTATTTCATCAAAAATCATTGTCGGAATATCGTCCTTCTCGGCAATAACGCTTTTAAGGGCGAGCATAATCCGCGAAAGTTCTCCTCCAGAAGCTATCTTTGCAATAGGCTTAGGCGGTTCTCCTTTATTTGCAGAAATTAAAAGCTCCATTGTATCCATTCCATTTATGGTAAGCTTACCCTTTTCATGAGTAAATGAAAGTTTGACTCCGGGCATATTCAAAAATTCAAGTTCCTTTGAAACCTCGTCTATAAACCTGTTTGCCGCTTCTTCTCTGCTTTTTGAAAGAGCTTTAGCCTTTTCTGTAACCTCTGATAAAAGAGTCGCTTTTTCTTCATTCAATGCGGCAGTCTGAACATCAGAATCCGAAAGTCTCAGCAATTCATCGGCTGAGGAATTATAAAGCTTCAAAACATCGGATAATTCCCCGTATTTTCGCTTTATCTTGATTATTTCATCGCGGCGGTTTGAAAGATATTCGAGCCTTTCGCCGTTTACATCAATCTTATCTCCCAAAGACGAAAGCTCGGACGAAATATCTTCAATTTCAATTTTTGCAGAATTCAGCCTCTCGCATAAAGAAGATATTTCCTCGGACATATCCGAATATTCCGATAGCCTTTCCGAAACGGCAAATAGCAAATCAGACACCGAAGCGTCGTCATCGCCTGTCAATGCTCCGCAAGAGAAAGATACTGCTCTTGAAATCATCTCGCTGTTGCTGGCAAACTTGTATTCTTCCTCAACAGCAACATCCTCTCCATCAGAAAGCTCCAATGAACCTATTTCATCCACTATATCCGAAAGATATGCAATCCGTTTGTTTTTCTCATCAATAGAAAGATTAAGTTCCTTTATTTTTCTTGAAATATCCTGCAATTTTCTGAATGAAGCCTTATAATCTTCAATTTGAGCGTCAAGCTCTCCAAAGCTGTCGATTATATCAATATGTCTTTCAGGCGACATAAGTATCTGATTATCGTGCTGACCATGGATATTTATAAGAAGACTTCCTATATCATGAAGTGCAGAAACGGTAGAAGGTCTTGAATTAATTCTTGCAACGCTCCCTCCGTCCGAAGAAATTTCTCTAGAGAGTATTACAGTTCTGTCATCGCAGGAAAGCCCATAATCCGAAAGCTTTTTGCATACGCTGTCTGAAATGTCCGAAAAAACTGCTGAAATATATGCTTTATCCGTTCCCGAGCGGACAATGTCCTTTGTCACCCTTTGCCCTAAAACAGCATTTATTCCGTTGATGAGAATAGATTTACCTGCGCCTGTTTCGCCTGTAAAAACATTAAGATTTTTATCGAATTCTATATTTGCTTTGCGGATAACGGCAAGATTTTCAATATAAAGTTCTTTAAGCAACTATTCTCACCTCCCTTTTAAATATATTAATTACTTTTTAATATGCTTCAATAGGATTTTTGTAAGCTTTGCGGCGCTTGCTTCGGTTTTCATAAGAACAAAAATTGTATCGTCGCCTGCAATGCTGCCCAAAACATTATCATAATTCATTGCGTCAAACGCAGCGCATGCCGCCTGAGCCATACCGGAATCGCATTTTATGACAACGGTATTAAGCGCATAATCCGCGCTTACAATCGATGATTTGAAGATTGCGTCAAGCCTGTCCTGTTTATCTCTGTCACCTAAAGATGAAATATATTTGTGTGTTCCGTTTTCTGATATTATCTTTGTAAGCTTCAATTCCCTTATATCTCTTGAAACAGTTGCTTGCGTAACATCAAAACCGCATTCCTTAAGCCTTTGTTGCATTTCTTCTTGTGTATCTATATCATATTTGTCAATAAGTTCAAGCATTTTTTCCATTCTTGCTTTTTTCATATCAGCGTTCCCCCTTTATTGACTGCATAAGTTTTTTATTTACGGTATTAAAAAAGCTGTTTCCTTCAATCTGAACAAGTTTCATTTTTATTTCTGATTTTGAAATAACCAGCTTATCATCTTTTAAAAACAGAATGTTCTCCTCTCCGTCAACTGTAAAAAATACATCATCAGCTTTTGATGAATGTTTTAATGTTATATCCTTTAAACAAGAAAAAATAATAGGTCTTGCAAAAAGAGAATGTGAACATATAGGGACGAATTCAATACATTCCGTATCAGGCTCGATAATTGCCCCTCCTGCTGAAAGCGCATGTGCAGTCGAACCGGTAGGCGTTGAAAATACAACACCATCCGCTCTTATCTCCGTCACAGCGTCACTGTCAAGATAGATAGAAAAATCGCCAAGCTTTGTATCTTTTCTGAAAATTACAATGTCATTTACAGCCGTATAGGTTTTATCTGATTTTTCAGAAATATGCCTTATTTTGATCATCATACGCTCTTCGGTATAATATCTGCCGTCAATAACAGACTGCAAAAGGTCAAGCTGAGAATGTTCAATAGCCGCAAGGAAGCCGAGCCTTCCGCTGTTTATGCCGAGAACAGGAATATTATACGGCGACGCAACGGCTGCCGCTTTGATTATCGTTCCGTCACCGCCTATGGCTATTACCATACCGCATTCTTTTATCACATCAGAGATTTTTCCGAAAGTGACTTTTTTTGAACATAATTCAGATTTATACTTTTCATCCGCAAATATCTCGACACCTGCATCGGAAAGAATGTCGCAAACCGACAAAGCGCAGGATAACGCGTTTTTCTTTTCAAAATTAGGATATATAAAGGTTTTCATTTAATGCACTCCTATTTATCAAAAACAACATTTTTAAAGGCGTCTTCAACAACATCAGAAACATCAATAGCAATGGAGTTTCCGCCTTTTTTGAGATAGATAAGATACTCTATGTTCCCGTCTTTTCTCGCTATCGGTGAAAATGTCAACCCCATAACAGAAAAAAACCGGCTTGCAAATGAAATTATATCATTCAAAACAACTTTATGAACTTTCAAATCCTTTACGACTCCATTTTTGTTAAGATTACTTTTTCCCGCTTCAAACTGAGGCTTTATAAGAGCAACTGTTTCGCCTTCATCGCAAAGAAACTCATACGCCTTTGGAAGAACCTGTTTTAAAGATATAAATGATACATCAATACTGATAAAACCAATCTTTTCACTAAAATAATCAGAAGAAAGATTTTTCACATTTGTCTTTTCAAGATTTACAACTCTACGGTCTTCTAAAAGGCTTTTGTCAAGCTGGCCTTCTCCGACATCAAGAGCATAGACCTTTTTTGCTCCGTATTTAAGCATACAGTCGGTAAATCCGCCCGTTGACGCTCCTATGTCAAGGCAGACAAGGTTATCAAGAGAGACAGAAAACTCGTCAATCGCTTTTTGCAGTTTAAATCCGCCCCGTCCGACAAAGGAATTTTCAGAAATAGAAACTATAATTTCATCATTGTCGTTAACAATATATGACGGTTTTTCGCATACTTTTCCATTGACAGATACATTGCCGTACTTTATAAGTTCCTTTGCGTTAGCTCTGCTTTTTGAAAAACCTCTTTCAAATACAGCAATGTCAAGCCTTTTCATCTGTCACTCCGATAATTGTATCAATCATTTTTTCTACGCTGAAACCGTAAATTTCAAGCTGTCGGCTTACAGACGCCTGCTTGACATATCCGTTAACCGCAACAATTTTATAGTTCTTCGGGAAATGCTTTAAAGAAGAAATAAGATGCTCTGCTATTCCCCCGCTCTGCATACCTTCTTCAAAAAATATTATATTATCATATTGTTCAACAATATCAATAACATCGTTCTCAAAAGGATATATCTTTGTAAGCTTCAAAAGGTCACAGTAATTTGTAATGTTAATTGCTTTTACAGCATTTTCGTAAATTCTTCCGTATGTAATAACAAGCGTAGAATTATTCTTTCCCGTATAAACAAAATCTGCATTTATATCGGATTTATCAAAGCTTGAAGTATCGTTTCCCTTTGGGTATCTTATCGCAACAATACCGTCAGTATCATAAAGAGCGGTGACAAGACAATGAGAAAGCTCTTCGTAACAAGACGGGGAGAAAATGGTAACATTGGGTATTGTTGTTAAAAAAGAAACATCAAAAAGTCCCTGATGAGTTTCTCCGTCCTCACCGACAAAGCCTGCTCTGTCCACAGCCAGAACTATATGTTTGTTATCTATCGAACTGTCGTGCAAGATCTGGTCGTAGGCTCTTTGAAGAAAGCTTGAATAAACAGCGAAAACAGGCAACATTCCCGCAGAAGAAAGACCTGACGAAAAGGTGACTGCGTGTTGTTCCGCGATACCTACATCAAAAAATCTTTGAGGAAACTGCTTTGCAAAATACTGTAATCCCGTTCCGTATTTCATTGCAGCCGTAGAAGCGCAGATTTTTTTGTCAAACTTTGCAAGCTTTGTAAGCTCCTTGCCAAAAACGGCAGAAAAGCTGTCATCGGATATAACTTCGGGATTTTTTGCAAAAAGTTCAAAGCTGGACACACCGTGAAATGCTCCGGGGTTTTGTTCAGCCGGGTAATATCCCTTACCTTTTACTGTATTCACATGGACAAAAACAGGTTTATTAAGACTCTTTGCCGTTGCAAGAGCGCGTTCTGTTTCCAATAAATTGTGTCCGTCGACAGGTCCTAAATATACAAATCCAAAATCTTCAAACATTGTACTGTGATAAAGTGCGCCTTTAAGTGCGGATTTTGAAGTAACTATCGCTTTTTTTATAGGTGCTCCGACAGACGGCACGCTGTCAAGGATTTTCTCGACAGTCTTTTTGGTATTAAGATATTCAGGCTTTGAGCGTATTGTAGAAAGATATTTTGCAAGCGCTCCAACATTTTTTGAAATAGACATATCGTTATGATTTAGTATAACGATAATATTATCATTGCTTTTTCCAGCATTATTAAGACCTTCGTATGCAAGACCGCCTGTAAACGCTCCGTCGCCTATAACGACAACTGTATGATGATTATCCCCTCTGAGCTTCATTCCTCTTGCTATTCCGCAAGCGGCAGAAATCGAATTGCTGCTATGTCCGCTTATAAATCCATCGTGAACAGATTCAGATGGTTTTGGAAATCCCGAAATTCCATTTTCCTTTCTGAGTGAAGAAAATTTATTTAGTCTACCCGTAAGTATCTTATGAGTATAGCTCTGGTGACCTACATCCCATATTATCTTATCAGCAGGAGACTCAAAAACCCTGTGAATAGCGAGAGAAAGCTCAACTGTTCCAAGGTTTGACGAAAGATGCCCCCCGTTTTTTGAAACAACCTTTATAAGAAGTCTTCTTATCTCTCTGCAAAGCTCTTTACATTGAGGTATAGAAAGGGTTTTAAGCTCACTGGGAAGCTTCAATTCAGATAATTTTTTAGGAGTTTTGGGAGAATTGGTTTCATTAAGTATCATAATATCTTATCCTATCGTTACAGGCATAATAAGCGCAATAAGAATACCGAGCATTGCTCCTCCGAGAACTTCAAGAGGCGTATGACCGATATATTCTTTCAGCTTCTTTGTTTTCTCGTTAATTTCATTGCGTTCCATAAGAATATCGCGGAGCTTGTTTATTTCCCTTGCATGTAACCCTGCCGAACGACGCACACCCATAGCGTCATACATAACTACCATAGCAACAAGAAACATTATTGCAAAAGGGACAGACTCTATACCCTCTATTCTTCCGCAGGCAAGCGTTGCCGCACAAACGAGCGCAGAATGAGAACTTGGCATTCCTCCTGCCCCGAAAAGCCTTTCAGGATTAAAAGTTTTATATTTTATTGCGTGAATAATCGTTTTTATAAATTGTGCCGCAAACCATGACGCAACTGCTGAAATTAAAGTGTAGTTATAAGGAATTCTCATTATTCATACCCCATTTTATTTATATCTTTTAAGAAGTGATTTTGTTAAATCCTTCAAGAAATCATTATTATTGAAATTATTTAGCTCTGAAAGAGCATTATTTGTATATTCTTCGGCAAGTAATGAAGCCTTTTCTATGCCTAAAACCGAAGCTACAGTGCATTTATTATTATCAGCATCGCTTCCTATCGGTTTTCCAAGTTCAGCTTCACTTCCGATAATATCAAGAATATCGTCTCTTATCTGAAATGCAAGTCCTAAATTTTGCGCATATTTTCTCGCCGAAGCAATTTTGTTCTTATCTGCCCCTGCGCAAATACACCCCATTACTGCTGAACATTCAAGAAGAGCGCAGGTTTTAAGAGAATACATTTCAAGAAGCTCATCAACGGAAATGCTATCCTTAGCCAAAAATTCAATATCCTTGACCTGACCGTCAATCATTTTTGCAGTTGCTGATGAAAGCTCTGACAAAAGATTTACCTTAATATCAGCATTGAGTTCTGACGAACAAATAATACGAAAAGCAAGATTTTCAAGGGCGTCACCTGCAAGAAGGGCAGTTGCTTCATCGTATTTTTTATGGCAGGATGGTTTCCCCCTTCTGTAATCATCGTTATCCATACACGGTAAATCATCGTGAATAAGCGAGAATGTATGAATCATCTCGATTGCAACAGCCGCAGGAACAGCGTCTTCAAATCGCTCCGAATTAACGCGGCAAAATTCCATAACAAGAGCAGGCCTTATTCTTTTTCCTCCCGCTGTCAGCGAATACTTCATAGCATCTGCAAGCTCAGTCTGCGAGGCAAAGCCCGACGCAAATATATTTTCTATCTCTTTTTCTGTTATTGTTCCGTATTTTTCAAGAATTTCTTTATTATGAGGAGTCATTATTCATCCTCCGCGTTAAATTCAGAAATAGTCTGTTTTGCGTTTTCTATATCCTTTTTACAAGATGAAATCAGTTTTGAACCTTCTTTATAAAGTTCAAGCGTTTCTTCAAGAGATATTTCTTCGCTCTCTAACTTTTCAATTATAGAATTCAGCTTTTCAATAGATTTTTCAAACTGCATGACTATTCCTCAATTTCTGTAATTTTTGCGGAAAGACGGCCCTTTCCGAGCTTGATTTCAATTATTTCGCCTATTGATAAATCGTCGGTCGATGCTATAATCCTTCCGTTTTTTGATACTGCGGAATAGCCTCTGGAAAGAATTGAAAGAGGATTCAGCTGTTCAAATTCCGCCTCTTTTGCAAGAAGAGAAGACTCAATTTTATCAATTCGTCCGCTTACAAGTTTATTTAGCTTATATTCACAATGTTTTATATCTTCTTCTGTTGAAGATATTTTTCTCTCAATATTCAACAAATTAAACTGATGTGAAACAGACGATAATTTTCTTTCTGATTTTAGTATATTGTCCAAAGTATAATTATACAACATATTCGTGCTATTTTGCAATATTTCAAGCAAAATTTTTTTATCGGGAGCAACAAGTTCTGCCGCCGCGGAAGGAGTAGGAGCTCTCAAATCCGAAACATAATCCACAAGTGTTGTGTCGGTTTCGTGACCGACAGCAGTTATTATCGGAATTGACGATTCGGCAACAGCTCTTGCAACCTTTTCAGTATTAAAACAACCAAGGTCCTCAGAACTTCCACCGCCCCTTGCAAGAATCAATACATCGCAATCACTTCTGCAAGCCGAAATAATTCCGGAGGATATGGAATCGGGAGCATTTTCACCCTGAACAAGTACAGGAAACAAAATAATATGTCCCATTGGATATCTTCTTTCAAGAATAGATAAAATATCCTTTTCAGCCGCACTGTTTTTTGCGGTAATAATTCCTATTTTATCAGGGTATTCAGGAATAGGACGCTTTCTGCTTTCATCACACAGTCCTTCTTGTCTGAGTTTTTCCTTCAATCTCTCAAGAGAAGCATTTATCAATCCTGTTCCGCATGGTCTGATATCTGAAACATAAAGCTGGCACGCTCCATCGCGTTCATAAAATGCGACCGACGCCAAAACAATAACCGACATTCCATCCTCTATTGTAACCTTTAACTTTTCAGCGTCCGATTTGTACATTATTGCTTTAATAGAACTTTTATCATCTTTTAATGTAAAAAATATATGCCCTGTTTTATCGTGTCTTTTGAAATTAGAAACTTCGCCTGAAACAAGCTTTGATTTAAGCCTAAAATCATCTTTAAGCTTAAGAGCAAGGTATGTATTTATCTGAGATACGGTAAGTATTCCGTTATCCATTTCTATCCTCCATAATTTTAGCATACAATGCAACACCCGAAGCATTGTCACAGGAATATTCAGGCTCTGCAAAATATGAGTCAAAGTTCTTTTCAAGCTTATCTCTTATTATTCTGTCTGACATAACTCCTCCTGCATAAAGAACGGGAAGTTTGTTATGTATTTTCAAAGCTTCTTCCGTCATAGCAAAAACAGCCGAACAAACGCTGTCAAGACAAAACTTTGCAATATCGCAGTGCGCAATATTGTCAGAAAGCATTTTTGCGCATTTATTCTCTATTCCCGATAAACAACAGTCCGTTCCTTTTAAAACAGGCTTTATCTTATATTCCTTATCGCTTTTTAAAGCAAGTTTTTCAAGCTCTTTGCCGCAAGGAAATTTAAGCCCTAACATAAGACCCACTCTGTCGATAGCTTGTCCCGCTTTTAAATCTTTTGATGAACCTATCTCGGAAATTTTTAAAATATTTTCATCATCAGGTTCAACCAAAAGACAATCGGTTGTTCCTCCGCTTACATGAAAAGCGATAAACTGCGATGATAAAAGGTCAATTTTTTTAGCAGAAAAAGCAGCCGCAAGAATATGTCCAACCTGATGAGATGTTTTGTAAAGCGGTATTTTATTTATTGCTGATATTTCCCTGGCTAATGCTTCGCCTGCAAGAAAACAAGGCATATACGAGCCTTCAATGTTCCTTGGTCTTGTCGATACCCCTATCGCGTTAATTTTATATTCGTTACCGCAGAAAAGCTGTTCAGCAAGTTCAGGCAACTGCCTTGTATGATGAAAAACAGCGTCGCTTTGTCGCAGTCCAAGCTGACCTTCTTTAACGGGGAGAAGCTTTTTCTGATGAATAACAGTTTCGCTATTGCTGTCATATAACGCAAGCGAGGTTGTGTAATTGCTTGTATCTATTCCGAGATAAAGCATCAGTTTTTATTCTCCGTATCCCTTGAAAATGCTCCAAGTACACCGTTAATAAACGAAACATCCGACTCGTATGTGTATTTTTTTGCAATGATGACGGCTTCGCTTATTGCAACGTTAACAGGAGTACCCATATAAAGCGATTCATACATAGCAAGTCCTATTATTGCAATATTCACCTTGGGTATTCTTTCAAGTTGTCTCTTTTCGCTGTATTTTGAGATTTTTTCGTTTATTTCAGATATTTTTTCGATAAAGCCTTTGAACATCTTTATCACATCGTCATTAATCGAAAATTCTTCATTTTCTTTTGCAAGTTCAATTATTTCATCGGCGGTATCGTCTCTGAAAAGACTTTCAAAAATGAGTATAAAAGCCTGTTCTCTCGTTTCGTGTCTTGTCATTTTTCCACATCCTTATTATACACAGCAAGGCAAGTGCATATTTTGCACTTGCCGTAGCATTAATTATTTTCTTTTGTTTCTTCTGTTTCTTCAAAAGCAATATCAGTAAATTTAACAGACACCCTTGAAACCCTTATGCCCGTCATAGACTGAACATCGTTTTTTATGCGTTCCTGAAGCTTTTCTCCGACAGATGAAATCTTAAAGCCGTATTTTGCTATAACGAAAACTTCAATTTCAACCGAATCCGCAATAGTCTTTATTTTGATATTTTTAAGCTCTTTTTTCTTAAAAAGCACTCCGCTCATATTATTTGTCAGCGGAGCAAGGCTGTCTATGCCTTCGGTTTCTTCAACAGCTAGAGATACAATGGTATGAATAACATCTTCCGATACTTTTAATGTTCCCTGCTGAATATTTTTTAAATCGTCCATAGCAATTCTCCTTTATTGAAATCCGATATATCTATATTATATCACTAAATTTCAAAAGGTACAACTATTTTACTTCAAAAATTGTAATATTTTCTGCAGGAACGGAAATTTCTCCCAAAAGTATGTTCTTTATCTGTGCCGCCTCGGATGGAGCAAGACCGCTTGATTTCACAACAATATTTGCACTCTCGCCGTCCAGATATACAACACAATCCTCAAAACCCTGAGCTTTTATCAGGCTTTCGATAACCGCCTCGCTCTCTACAAGCTTTGAAGTTTCAACAGCGTCCTGCTTCATTGTTGCAATTTCTTCTTCTGTGAGGTCTCCTCCTCCAAGCATCGTCTGCAAAGTCATTGCCGCCTCATCACGCTTCTGGGTTCTTTCTATTCTTGCCTTTGCAAAATAGTTTTCGCTGTCTGTGGAATCAACAAACTCTGCGTCGCCATAATTTGCAACCTGATCCGCGTCTGTCTTTTTAAGACTTGACAATCCGAATCCCGACTCTGCACAAAGATAGTTAAGATAAACAGCTATTCCGAGTACAAGTGTAAGAGAAGCAATAATGATATGCTTTTTTCCAAGTATAATTGTTGGCTTTTTCATAAAATCATCTCCTATTTAAGCTTTGCTACATATATATTTTTTGTTGGTATACCAAGAACAGTTGAAACCGTTCTGTAAACCGATTCACATACTTTTGCATTGTCACCTCCGTCACAAACAACTACAACTCCGCTTATCTGCGGATTATTGACCTTGCTGATAAGCGCCTCCTTTTCTCCGTTTTTTTCTATAACAACATAATTGTTCTGCATTTGAGAATTGAATTTATCCGATTTGCTTGCTTTGACTTCCTCAGCAAAAACATATTCTTCTGTACCTGAAAAGCTGATCATCACTTTAACTCTGCCAACTCCCTCTATTCTTCCCAGAACATCCTCAAGCTCATCTCGGATTTCATTTCGATATGACTGAGATATACCATACTCTGTTTTTTCCGAATTGCCTGTTTTTTTGGGCGCTATATCCGAAATAAGAATAAGCAACATCCCTGCAATACCTGCTATAAACGCAAATTTAAGCAGTTTTTCTCTTCCGATTTTTTCTTTCAGTAAATCGATATATTTTTTCATAGGTTTATGTTCCTCTTATTATTTCTGTGTCTTTTCCGAGAATATTTTTTATTTCATTCTTTATTTTTGCTCCGTCGTCATCATTTTTGGGATAAAATACCACCTTGCTAATAGATATGCTGTTGTTGTCCGAAATATTAACGCTTGCATAAATTTCTTTTATATATAGATTTTTTTCTGAAAGTTCATCTTTAAGCCCCTGTGCAACATTATTTTCTATTTCTTTTATAAGCTCATCCGTATATTCCATATAATCAATGGATTTATTTACTGAAATATCGCTGATATCGGGGAATTCAAATGTTATAGTTCCCTTAATAAACGGACTAACAGAAGCTATCACAAATAAAAGAGAAAAAATAACTTTAAGCTGTTTATCAAAATTTTTTTCGGGGCAAATCATATCCGCAACAGAAACAGCTACAGAAACAAAACAAGCTATTGCAACCAATGAACATACTGATGACATTTTTTCACACTCCTATATTCATTCCGACCATCATAACAACTGTCGTTGAAATTATAAACATCATAGCAAAACATACCATAACCGAAAGGCATACCGTCATTGCCGTATATGCGGTTTTTAAAAAAGTGGAAATAGGCTTTACAGAAAAAATATCGGCAAAAATCTCACCGAGATATATACACAGATTAGTCGAAAAAACAGAAATAATCGGGGGAATTACAATCAAGAAAATCGCAATTACCCCAAAAGCACCCGTAGCATTTTTCAAAATTCCGATACTGCCCTTTAAGGTAGTATACGCGTCTGAAACCGCGTTGCCCACAACTGGAACAAGATTTGATACCACAAATTTTCCCGCTCTTATAGCAACCCCGTCCGCAGATGTCCCTACAAGGCTCTGAACAGTAAGAAGTCCCGAAAAAACTGTTAAAGAAAGACCTAAAATTATTTTTATACCCTTTGATATAGCTTTTACAATTCCGACAAGAGATATGGTCGGATTAATAGCTTCTACAGCGCCAACGCATAAGCATAAGCTTAATAACGGCATTATTATTTCAGAAGATATTCTGACAAAGACCTCTGCGGCAAAAACGACAATCAGCTGATAACTTGTTGCTGTCGAAACACCTCCGCCCGCGGCAACAACTCCCGAAAAGACAGGTACATACGAAAGCATAAATGTACCGCCGTCTTCAATCGTTCGTCCTGCTTCGTACAAACTATCCTTTATGTAATATACCGTCGCTCCAACGCACGCTATTACGCATATCATACTGTAAACCCTTGAAACTCCGCTTTTTCCCGATATATCCCCTATACCCTCTGCAAAAGATGATAATATTACGATAATGAGAATTGAAACAAGCATCTTAAACGGTCTGACAAGGGATTCTTTAAAATTATCCCACATATATTCAAATACAGTTTTCGGGGATATATTCATTATTCCGTCAGTTTCCGATACAGTTATGTCATTGCTTTCAATAAAATCTCCAGCTTCGCCTGAAATGCTTATTCTATTCAGTTCAGACTCCTTTTCTTCTATGTAAGAGTTGTCGGCATATATAAAAGTCGGAGAAAAAAGCATATATATAAAGAACAAAATCAATAATCCTATTCTTTTCATAAGTCCTCCTTACCCTGCCGAAAGTTCGGTAATTATTTCTATAACCGTCTGGATTAGCGGCAAAGAAATAATAATCAGAGCTGTTTTTCCTGAAAGTTCAGCGATTGTAGAAATTGCACTTTCTCCGTTATCTCTGCATATATCGCAGGCAAGCTGCGTTATATAGCATATTCCGATACATTTAAAAAGAATAACCGCATAATCCTCGCTAAGACCCGACCTTATAAATAGTCCCCTGACAATATCCGTTACAGGAGAAAGACAAACAAAAGCAAATACTGATATCACCGCAACAATAGCAATTGAAATATATAATGCATATTCTTTGTTGTAATGTTCAAATACTTTACATAATATTGTTGACACAATACAGAAAGAAAGTATTCCAAATATCCATTCTACCATAAACCAAAAACACTTTTTACAGTGTCAAAAAGATTGCTTATTTCGTCTATTATTAGCATAAGAACAACTACAAGTCCTGCAAGAGTCGTCATCATTGCCTGCTCCTCTCGCTCCGCTCTTTTAAGTATCAGATTTAATACAGAGACAATAATGCCTACCCCTGCGATTTTAAAAATTAGATCAACATTCATTTTCTTCCTCCGCTATATAAGCAATATAGATACAAACGCTCCGCACAAAACTCCGAGAGTCCTGCAAAGTTTGCCCTTTTCATTAAAGTCCTTTTCAGCTGTACAAAGCATTTTTTCCGCCTCTTTATAAAAAACGCTCAATGATGATATTTGCCCTTCGGTATCTGTTGTGCCAAGAGAATTTCCAAGATTTATATAAAAATCCCGTTCTTCCTTTTTTATCGGAACATTCCATTTCAGAACAGAATCTTCCCATAGCTCTGAAAATGATTTGTCTTCATCTCGCTGAAATGAAACAAAGTTCATTTCAGATAACATACCATCCCTCAATATTTCATCACAAAGCTCATAAACCGTATATGAACGGAATTTTATAAGTGTTGCTATTTTATCTATCATAAGCCTTGTTTGTCTGAATATTTCCACTCTTCTTTTCAGTTGCTTTGAAAAATATAAGCCTATAACGGTACAAGCTGTAAATATAGCTATAACTCCTGTTAATTTAAGCATTCTGACACCCCCGTTACAGAGATTATTTTTCCCGTATTTTTCCCCGAACCAAGAAATACAATATATCTGAATGCTCCCGTATCAAGAAGTGCTTTTATATTTTTTCTTTTGAGCATCATATCTTTATCGGCAATGTGCATAGTTGCAATGATTTCTGCGCCGCAGTATACCGATTGCTCTATCGCCTTATAATCGCTTTCAGAGCCTATTTCATCAACGAATATAAAGTCAGGAGTCATAGTTCTTATCGCAGTAATAATACCCGAAGCTTTCGGATACCCGTCAAAAACATCGGTAAATGCACCTATATCGTTCTGGGGCGTCCCTTTATATACTGCAGCTATTTCTCCTCTTTCATCTATAAGCGATACGCGATATTTATTTCCTATCTGTCTGCACAAATCCCTTAAAACAGTTGTCTTTCCGCAAGACGGAGGACCAGATATTATAATTCCGCATTTTTCTTTTGAAAAAATGTCAGAAACAAGCCTGTCCGCTGTTCCTACTCTTTCTGAGGCTATTCTGAAATTCATTCCCGATATGTACTTTATGCTTTCTATTTCATTTAATGCTGTTACTGCTGTTCCGCAAAGTCCGACTCTGTGACCACCTTTTATTGTGATATATCCCTCTGAAAGTTCCCTCGCAAAACTGTAAACCGAATACTCACATACCGCTTTAAAGCTATATTCAATATCTTCTCTTGAAACTATGCACCCTTTTAAAGCTATTTCTTCAAAATCCAGCTTTATAGAGGGGGTTCTTCCTGCCCTAAGCCGTATTTCACATATATTTTCACAATTTTCGTATGGTTTAAGAGCATTTTTTATATTTTCACTAAAATATATCAACAAGCTTTTTATATTTCCCGTTCCCATATTTTTCACTCCCTTTGATAGAATATATGCGGACGAGCATAAGAATAGAACAAAAAAATGCACAAGTCTGTTTTAACAGTACTTGTGCATTTAAACTATACAATTATTTTACTTAAAGCCAGCTTTTTTCCATCTCGTGACATTTAGGTCTTTGCATTAGTTCGGAAAGAGCTTGTTTAATGCTTTTATTTTCAACAAAAACCTCATACAGCTTTTCTGTAATAGGCATTGAAACACCGACCTCTTTAGCAAGCTTCCATACTATTTTTGCGCAAACATAGCCTTCAACGGTTCCAACCTGAGCAACAGCTTCGGCAGGAGGCATTCCCCGACCTATCAGCATTCCTGCTCGACGATTGCGGCTGTGCATACTCGTACAGGTAACAATAAGGTCGCCTATTCCCGAAAGCCCGGAAAAAGTTTCAGGTCTTCCACCAAGTTTAACTCCTAGCCTTGCAATTTCTGTCAGCCCTCTTGTCATCAGAGCCGCCTTCGTATTGTCGCCATAACCCATACCGTCGCATATTCCGGCGCAAAGGGCGATTATATTTTTCAAAGCGCCGCCAAGCTCAACACCAACAATATCATCGCAGGCATAAATTCTGAAAGCCTCGTTTGAAAGCTTATCCTGAATATAATACATAGCGTCTCTGTCAGTGGACGCGGCTGTAACTGTGGTCGGATACCCAAGTGCAACCTCTTCCGCATGAGACGGACCGGAGATTGATACTATCGGATTTGCAGGTATTTCCTCAAAAATAACCTCCGACAAACGCTTGAATGTGTCATCTTCGAGACCTTTTCCCGTGTTGACGATTATCGCTTCCTTTTTGATGTGCGGAGCGGCAATTTTGGCAATTTTTCGGACAAAAGATGAAGGAATTGCAAAAATAACAATATCGCAATCGCATATTCCCGAAATATCGGTAATCAAATCTATGCTTTCGCGAATTTTAACACCAGGAAGCAACTTCTTATGTTCTCTTTCTATGCGAAGCATTTCTATTTCATCAGAAAATGCTGACCAGACAGTAACTTCGTGGTCGTGAGCGTCTGCCATTACAGCGAGGCTAATACCAAATCCGCCCGAACCGAGAACAGCTATCTTCGACATATCAAGTCTCCTCCTTAGGTTTTTTCTTTTTACCGAATTTATTTTCCGTTCCTGCTCTGAGTCTCTTGATATTTTCCTTATGCATATAAATAAGTATTATGCTTGTTACAGATACCAATATAACATTAAGCCATACATAAGGGTATTTTCCGCTTATAGTCTGTGTTACAAATGTTGTGATAGGATATATGACTGCCGCAGAAATAGAAGCAACAGATACATATCTTGTGATGATAACAACGAGAATAAAGAACGGAATTTCAATACAGAATGTTACAGGGTCTATTACAAGGAGTATCGAGCATGAAACAAGTATTCCCTTTCCGCCTTTAAATCCGTAATATATCGGAAAGATATGTCCTAATATAGCAAAAATTCCTGCAACATAACCTACAAATACAGTTGAATATTCTTCGGTTACAACATCCCTCATATAATCGGGAACAACAAGTCCGGTTTTAAAGAGCTTGAATATTAAAATACCAATAATTACCGCAATAATACCTTTTGAAAGGTCGCCTATCATGGTAACGATGGCAGGTCCTTTGCCAAATACACGAAGAGTATTTGTAAATCCTGCATTTTTACTTCCAACGGTTCTTATATCGGTTTTTTTCCACAGCTTGCACACAATTATAGCAAAATTAAGACTTCCGAGAAGATATGATATAACGGCTGTAATTAAAAGCGCAATGGAAAAACTTGTATAATTATCAATCATATAATAGCTCCTTATTTGTCATTATCTCCGCGTTCTCTTACAATAAATCTGACGGGAGTTCCTTCAAGACCGAAATTCTGTCTTATTTGATTTTCAAGATATCTCTGATAAGAAAAATGAAACAGCTCTGCTTTGTTTACAAATGTAACAAATGTCGGAGGTTTTGTTGAAGCCTGAGTCATATAGTAAATTTTCAGTCTCTTTCCCTTATCCGACGGAGGCTGAACCCTTGAAGTTGCATAAGCAAGAACGTCGTTGAGCATACCAGTTGATACCCTCATCGAATTCTGCTCGTTTACATACTTTATCAACTCATAAAGTTTTTCAACCCTTTGACCTGTCTTTGCAGAGATAAATATAAAAGGGACGTAAGACATGAAGCTGAATTTTTCTTCAAGGTCTTTGCGGTACTTGTCCATTGTTGAACTGTCTTTATCTATAATATCCCATTTATTGACAGCAACAATGCAACCTTTTCCCTGCTCATGAGCATACCCCGCAACTTTGCTGTCCTGCTCGGTAAATCCGACTTCGGCATCAATAACAATAACGCAGACATCGGCTCTGTCAACAGCCATATAAGCGCGCAGAACGCTGTATCTTTCAATTTCTTCAAGTACCTTGGATTTTTTTCTGATACCCGCAGTATCTATAAAAACAAATTTATCATCGCCGTATTCCACGATTGTATCGGTAGCGTCACGCGTAGTTCCTGCAATATCAGAAACAATAGCCCGTTCTTCCCCTGCAATACGGTTGATAAGGGATGATTTTCCGACATTCGGCTTGCCTATAACCGCAACCTTTATATATTCCTCGCTGTAATCATCCTTACCCGCGTCTTCCGGAAATTTTGCAAAAACCTCGTCAAGCAGGTCTCCCGTTCCATGACCGTGAACAGACGAAACAGCAATCGGGTCTCCAACGCCAAGGCTGTAAAAATCATATATTTCAATCGGAGGTTCGCCAACGCTATCGCACTTATTTACGCAGAGAACAATAGGCTTACCGCTTTTGCGAAGCATTGAGGCAACCTCTGCGTCGCTTGATGTAACTCCGCTTCTTAAATCTGTGACAAAAATAATGACATCTGCTTTTTGAATAGCGATTTCAGCCTGTCTTTTCATCTGAGAAAGAATTACATCTTCGGATTCCGGCTCAATTCCGCCCGTATCAACAAGCATAAATTCCTTTGAGCACCACTCACATTTTGCATAAATTCGGTCTCTTGTCACTCCCGGAGTGTCTTTTACAATAGAAAGACGCTGACCGATAAGTTTGTTGAATAAAGTCGATTTTCCGACATTCGGTCGGCCAACTATTGCAGCAACAGGCAATGCCATAGCAATCCCTCCTTGTATAGAAAAAACAGAGAAGGATGTTACTCCTTCTCTGTAAAGAAGTCGTTATTACGCTTCCTTTTTGATTACCTCTACACCCTTATAGAAACCACAGTTCTTGCAAACTCTGTGCGGTGTTATAAGAGCTCCGCAATTTGTGCATCTGCTGAATGCAGGTGTTTCCAACTTCCAAACAGCCGATCTTCTCTTATCGCGTCTTGCTTTGGATACTTTTCTCTTTGGTACTGCCATCTTTAAAGCACCTCCCCTTAATATCTATAAAAAATTATTATTGACTTCATTTCTGACAGGAACATACGGTTTCATTCAAATCCGCACCGCAGAATTGACATAAACCCTTGCAATCCTCTTTGCAAAGCACTTTTGACGGAAAATGCAAAATCAAATCGGATATGATATGCTCGTCCAGATCAAGTTCATTTCCGCCGACAACAATATAGTCATCGTTATCCTCTGAAGAAAGCGATTTTACAACTACCGCATCGCAAGAAAAGGTATAATCGCATTCAAACTCGACCAGACATCTGTCGCATTTGTGACGAAGCCTGTAATCCGCCTTATAACCAAGACTGATTACTCCGGATTTATTCTTGATAACGCCTTTTACCGATATCGGCAATGATAAATCAATATTTTTGTAATCATCGGCGACACTAACGGGAATTTCATAATCAAATTCCTGCTTTTCACCGGGGATTTCAAAAATACGCCTTAAATCCAATACCATTAAAAAGCACCTCTCGAACATCATAAATTACATTATAATAGTTATTTCGCATATTGTCAATAGTTTTAATAAAAAATTTGTTCAATATGGCAAAATATATGACGCGAAAAATTCCGCGTCATACACTTTTGATAAAATCAAATTACATCTTGAACTTCATAACGCTGTCGGGGAGCTCATCATCGTCGGCTGAAACGGTAATAATGCACTTAATATCATCACCTGTGATCTTATCAAGCTTTTCAAAAAGAACTCCAAGCTGAGCATAATCTCTGCCGACAACCTTAAGAATACCGTCAACATAAATTTCCTTTATGTCAAAGTTTCCTGCGATCATTCCATTGACAAAGCCGTAGAACATATCAACGCCTTCAAGATTATAGTCTTCCATATCCGTAAGTCTCACACTGTGATTTATGTCGTATGTAAGCTTGAGACCTTTTTCGATACAAACTATATTTCCGCTTGTTGCTTTAGCGGATTCGTTAATCATATCAATGAGAATTTTTGTCTTTCCGGAACCTTTTTTTCCTGTGATAATCTTTACCATAGAATAACACTCCATTCCGCCGAATTAACGGCAATATATTTCAAATGCGCAATGCATTTGTGGACAATAATAATATTTAATTGAGCTTTGCTTCAAGAGCTGCTCTGTCGCCTTCATAACCGGGTTTGCCGAGAAGAGCGAACATATTCTTTTTATAGCTTTCAACACCGGGCTGATTGAACGGATTTACTCCGAGCACATAACCGGAAACAGCGCAAGCCTTTTCAAAGAAATAAATGAGATAACCAAGTGATTTTTCCTTTGTATCGTCAAGCTCGATTACAAGGTTAGGCACTCCTCCCTCCGAATGAGCAAGCACAGTAGCCTGAAAAGCCTTGCGGTTAACAACTGACATATTCTGGTTCGTAAGGAAATTAAGTCCATCGAGGTTAGCTTCATCATTTTCAAGGAAGAAATCCTTCTTGGGTGTCTTGATGTCAACAACAGTCTCAAAGAAAAGTCTTTCGCCCTGCTGAATATACTGACCAAGCGAATGAAGGTCTGTTGAGAAAGTGACGCTTGACGGGAAAAGTCCCTTGCCGTCCTTTCCTTCACTTTCGCCGAAGAGTTGCTTGAACCATTCAGTCATCATCGTAAAGCTCGGGTCATAGGTTACAAGAAGTTCGACAGCCTTGCCCTTTCTGTAAAGTACATTTCTGTAAGCGGCATACTTATAACAGTCGTTATTGTCAAAATCTGCCGAAAGCTCCTTTTGTGCGATTGCAGCACCTTCCATAAGCGCGTCTATATCGCATCCGGCAACAGCGATAGGCAAAAGTCCGACAGCTGTCAGTACAGAATAACGGCCTCCGACATCATCCGCAATAACAAAAGTTTCATATCCTTCCTTGTCAGAAAGTTCCTTGAGTGTGCCCTTCTTTGCGTCAGTAGTAGCAAATATGCGCTCCTTTGCGCCTTCTTTGCCGTATTTCTTTTCAACCAGATCCCTGAATACTCTGAACGCAAGAGCAGGTTCTGTTGTCGTTCCGGACTTAGAGATAACGTTTACAGAAATATCCTTACCCTCACAAATTGAAAGAACTTCATTAAGATATGTGGGGCTGATATTGTTGCCGACATAATAAATATCGGGTGTATCCTTTTTCAATGAGTTGTAGAAAGGGGATTTCAAAAATTCAATAGCAGCTCTTGCTCCGAGATAAGAACCGCCTATTCCTATTACGATAAGTATATCGGAGTTCTTCTTGATTTTTTCGGCAGCAGCCTTAATTCTTGCAAATTCTTCTTTGTCATAATTTGTAGGCAGATCATACCAACCTAAAAAGTCGTTGCCTGCCCCTGTTTTTTCTTCAAGAGTCTTTACAGCGGCTTCAACTTCAGGCTGGATTGCTTTTATATCATCCTGACTTACAAATTCGCTGACATACTTTGAATTCAATTTTACAAACATTTCGTTTAGCCTCCAAATAATATGCTAAGTATATTTTACTATATAAACGCGATTTTTGCAAGTTATTTTCAAAGGCGCTACTCGTTTTGTTTAAAACAACTAAAATGATATGCAACTTTTAAACAATATTAACAAAGCGTTTGAAAATGTCATTTCTTCAACAGAATCTGATGCAACAATTGACGTTCTGTATATCTCATCATCTCCAAGATAATATATAAGTTCCCCAATTTTTTGGTTTTTATTTATCGGAGCTTCAATATATTCCGGAATTTCAAGTTTATATGTCACATCTTCTGATTTTCCTATCGGAATAATAGTTTCAGATAATTTTTCAGGTTTTATAAGAACGTTCTTCCCTGTTCCGCCTTTTACCTTTACACCTACCATAAGTTCTGTCGGTACTATCGGTCTTATAGTTTCATAAGAAGAAAATCCCCTGTCAAGCAGCGCTTTTCCCGCGGAGATACAATCGTCTTTTTCATTACATCCTATAACTACCGCAACAAATGTTGAATCTTCCCTTTTTGCTGCAACCGAAAGACAATATCCCGTTTGTTCGCTGTAAGCAGATTTAACACCAAGTACTCCTTTATATTTTCTTACAAGCGTATTTGTATTGACAAGCTGAGTTTTACCATCTCTCAGTTCGTCCATATATGTTGTCATATATGGGATAAGAAATTCGTGCGATAAAAGTTCCTTTGTCAGAATTGCAATATCCCCTGCGGTTGAATATTG
>CALZLD010000007.1 GCA_945788225.1 uncultured Clostridia bacterium | reverse complement strand
AGGACGATAACCCGATGATGTTAAGCGGTTGGCAATTTTTCATCGGCGGAATTTTTCTCTCTGTCCTAGGGTTCTCCCTCGGCGGAAATTTCTCGGTGACAAGCCTCTCGTCCGCAACGCTTCTTATCTATATGAGCTTTATTTCCGCCGCGGCATACACAATATGGGCGATACTTTTAAAGCACCGTCCCGTGTCCGAAATTTCCGTATACGGCTTTACTAAACAGATTTTCGGAGTAGCCCTTTCGGCTCTCTTTCTCGGTGAAGTTTCCGAGGCTTTGAGCATAAAGAGCCTTGTTTCTCTTATTCTTGTCTGTGCAGGAATTTTTATAGTAAACCGTCAGCCGAAAAAATCTTGAATTTTTCCATAAAAAAGAGTGCCCAAAGGGGAGCCCCCTTTGGCAATTCGTAATTTACTTTACGAAATGTCAAAGTCTGTGGCTCGGTACCGATAAAACTTCTTTATCGGTAGTACCCTAAAAGCACTCTTTTTGTTTATATATTATTCCTTAACTTCCTTTGCAACAGCGTCAAACTCGTCTGTAATCTCGCTGTCGGGAGCCTTGGTGACAAGCGATACAACAACTATCGCAATAAGCCCAACGATGAATGCAGGGAGCAGTTCGTATATAGCAAACGCACCGCCAAGACGGCTGATGACGAACTTCCATAAAAAAACCATAACTCCGCCCGAAATCATTCCTGCTATTGCGCCGTACTTGTTTGAGCGTTTCCAGAAAAGCGCTGTCAGCATAACGGGGCCGAATGTAGCGCCAAAACCTGCCCACGCAAACGATACAACCCTGAATACCGAGCTGTCGGGGTTCCAGGCTATTACAACGCCGAGAACAGCTATTACAACGAGAACGGCTCTTGCGATTATCATTGAAAGCTTGTCGCTCATCTTTATTTTGAATACGCCCTTGAGAATGTTTTCTGACATACTCGAAGAAGCCGCAAGAAGCTGAGAATCCGCCGTTGACATTGTGCAAGCGAGAATACCCGCAAATACAAGTCCTGCAACAAGAGCAAGAAGAACATTCTTTTCGCTCATAAACATTGCAATCTTGATGATGATTTTTTCAGAGTCGGAACCTGCAAGGGGTTCAATTACTCCCTGCGCCGAAAGAGCGTTTCCGATAAAGCCTATGAAAATTGCGATACCCATTGAAATAACTACCCAGATAGACGCAATTCTTCTTGATGTCTTTATCTTGTTCTTGTCCTTTGCCGCCATAAATCTTAAAAGAATATGCGGCATTCCGAAATATCCCAGGCCCCACGCAAGAGTTGAAGCTATTGTAAGAAGTGAATACTTATCCGCCATAAGAGTTTCTGTGTTATGTATTCTTGCAAGTGAAAAATATCCCGCAAGATTATTTGCGTTGTCTATGACATTTCCTATTCCGCCTGCGGAATAAATTCCAAAGCCTACAATGCTCACAAGTGCCAATGTCATAACGGCACTCTGAATAAAGTCCGTAAAGCTTGCCGCAAGAAATCCGCCGAGGCAGGTATAAAGAATGATGATTACTGCACTTGCGACCATCGCAATGTGATAATCCCAGCCAAAGAGCGTGCTGAATAATTTTCCGCAAGCGGCAAAGCCTGAGCCCGTATAAGGCACAAAGAACACAAGAATTATCACCGCAGAGATAAGCGTGAGAATTTTCTTGTCGTCACGATAACGGTTTGAGAAAAAGTCGGGGATTGTAATGGAGTTATTGCATTTTTCAGAATAAACTCTCAGCTTTTTTGCAACCAGAAGCCAGTTGAGATATGTTCCGATAGCAAGACCTATTGCCGTCCAACCTGCTTCTGCTCCGCCCGTTAAATATGCAACGCCCGGGAGCCCCATCAAAAGCCAGCTGCTCATATCCGAAGCCTCCGCGCTCATTGCAGAAACCAACGGACCTAACTTTCTTCCGCCGAGATAAAAGTCCCCGACATCCTTATTCTTTTTCGAGTATGTCGCCCCTATTATTACCATCATCAGCATATAGGCGACAATGGTAACAAGTATTACTGTTATTGAACCCATATTTATTTTGTATGATTAAAAAACCATACCCCTCCTTTTTAAAGATTTTCTCCGTTTGATTCTATCACCGTCTTGTACCACATAGCAGAGTCCTTGACAGTCCTCTCTTCCGTGCGGTAATCGACATATATAAGACCGAACCTTCTGTCATATCCGCTTGACCACTCAAAGTTGTCCATAACAGACCAGTAAAGGTACCCTCTGACATCAACGCCCTCGTCTACAGCCTTTTTAAGACCTTTAAGATAGCGGTGCATATAGTCCTGTCTGTTGGGGTCGTGAACCTTTCCGTCAAGGTGAACCCAGTCGTGACACGGAATTCCGTTTTCCGTAATAATTACAGGAATATTGTATCTTTCATTAAGAAATTTTACCGACCAGTAAAGAGCCTCCTCCGTAATGGGCCAGTCCATTGTATTCCTCGGACAACCGATATATGCGTTCGACGCATAATCTTCTCTTGTTCCCACCGTTGCCGACTCATAAACATTCGCGCCGTAAAAATCAATAGGCGTCGAGATTATTTCCATATCTCCGGGCTTTATGATTTCATTGAGAACATCGCCGAAAAGTTCAAAAGCCTTGTCGCTGTATTTTCCCAGCGCTATTGGGTCTCCCCACCACGAATTTGAAAAGAGGAAGTTTTCTTCGTTAAAGTCAAAGCTTAAAAATCTTGCTATTTCGATTTCCTTTTCACGCTCGTCCTTGGGGGTAACGCAAGGCCCCATAGTAGCTAAGCCTACTTTAACTTCCTGCTTTGCGTTTTCTCTTATCGCCCTTACCGCCTTGCCGTGTGAGAGCAGAACATTGTGCGACATTCTCACAAGGTCGGCTGTCGGAGAAGTAATAAACGGAGCGAACTTTGCCTCGTGGTATCCGCAACCGATAAATACCTGCGGTTCGTTTATCGTCATCCAGTATTTTACCTTGTCCGAGAAAAGCTCTGCACATACCTTTGCGTACTCTGCAAACCAGTCCGAGCTTTCATCGTTGAGCCACCCTCCCTTGCGGTGCAAGGCGAGCGGGTAGTCCCAGTGGAACAATGTCACCATAGGCTCAATGCCGTTTGCTTTCAGTTCAGAAAAAAGATTGTTGTAAAACTCTACGCCCTTTTCATTTATCCTGCCCGTTCCGTCGGGGAGAATTCTTGTCCAGTTCAAAGACATTCTGTAATACTTCAAGCCGATTTTTTTCATCAGCGCAACATCTTCTTTGTAGCGGTGATAATGGTCGCAGGCAACATTTCCGTTTTCGTTGTGAAAAATCTTGCCCTTCATAACAGAGTAGTAGTCCCATATATTAAGACCTTTTCCGTCCTCGTTATACGCTCCCTCTATCTGATAAGCGGCGGAGGCGGCGCCCCACATAAAATCCTTTCTGAATGACATTTAAAAACCCACCTTTACTATTCTTCTTTTAAAGCCTTTGCGGTTTCAGCCTGAATATCGGGGTCAAATGAAAGAACAGGCTCTGTGTCGATGTGTCTGATATTTCTGTCAATATAGTTCTTTGTGATTTTTATTACCATCGGCGAAAGCGAAATAACACCGATAAGGTTAGGCACCATCATCATTCCGTTGAATGTGTCCGAAATATCCCACGCTATCGAAGAAGTCATCAATGCGCCCGATACTATCATAAGAACAAAGAACACTCTGTAGAATTTTGTTGCCTTTAAGCCAAAGAGGTATTCAAACGACTTTGAGCCGTAATGCGACCAGCCGAGAACGGTTGTGAACGCAAAGAGCAGAATAGCCGCCGCAACAAACATATTTCCTACAGGGCCGAAAACATTTCCGAATGCGTTTGCAACAAGAGTAGCGTCGCTTACGCCCTCTTTTACAAGACCTGTCGTAAGGTCGATACTTCCCGATGAAAGAACAACAACGGCTGTCATTGTGCATACTACAAATGTATCCGCAAAAACTTCAAATATACCCCACATTCCCTGATGAACGGGTTCTTTAACATTTGAAGCCGAATGAACCATAACCGATGAACCGAGACCTGCTTCGTTTGAGAACACGCCTCTCTTGCAACCCTGTGTGATAACTGTCTTTATTGCAATACCCGTTGCTCCGCCCACAACAGCCTTTACACCGAATGCAAACTTGAATATAGACGCGAATATTGCGCCAATCTGATTGATATGTACGCAAAGAATGATAATACAGCCTAAAACATAAGCTACCGCCATAAAGGGAACGACCTTTTCGGCAACGGCGGCAATTCTCTGAAGTCCGCCGAGAATGATGAGCCCGCCGATTATCATAAGAACGATACCGATGATGAGAGAAGTCAGCTTAACCTCTCCGAATACATATCCAAGGTCAACTCCGAGCCTTGTGAAAAATGCGTCCTCAACATTTATTACTATCTTGTTTATCTGTCCCATATTGCCTATACCGAATGAAGCGAGTATAGCGCAGATTGAGAATATAACGGCAAGAACTCCGCCTATCTGCTTGCATCCCTTGTAGCTTCCCAGACCGTCTTTAAGGTAATACATAGCACCACCGGACCATTCGCCCTCTTTATTCTTGCGGCGGTAATAGATACCTAATATGTTTTCAGAGAAGTTTGTCATCATTCCAAAGAACGCCGCAATCCACATCCAGAAAACAGCTCCCGGACCTCCTACGCATATAGCCGATGAAACACCTGCGATGTTACCTGTTCCTATCGTTGCGGCAAGGGCGGTACAAAGCGCCTGAAACTGCGAAACGCTTCCCTTGTCCCCTTTTTTGCGGACCTTGTTGCCCTTTTTGAACATTCCTCCGATAGTCGCCATCCACCACTCTTTGATGTGCGTCACCTGAAAGAACTTTGTGATGATTGTTGTCAAAATACCCGTTCCGATGAGAAGTACAAGACCTATCTTTACCCATACAAAATCGTTAACGGCATTGTTGATGTTTACAATGGTATCAAAAAATGACATTGTAACCCTCCTTATTGTTATTCTGCCTTTGCAGTAATGCTGTAACTTTTTAAGTTTACCACAAAATTCGGCATTTTGCAACATTTTAGCAAGAAAAAATCCGTTGCACACCGTATTTTTTTGTGTTATACTTTTATATGTGAAGGTATTTTTTAAAAGAAGAGGATAAAAAATGACAAATTCAGAGAAAAAACGGCAGGAAATGCTCACCGCCCCCGTCGAGCTTTTAGTCTGCAAGCTTGCCGTTCCCACTATAATCACAATGCTGATTTCCGCTTTTTATAATATGGCGGACACTTATTTTATCGGCGAACTCAACGACACCTTAGCCACAGCCTCCGTCGGAGTAGCAGTCCCCCTTATGAATATCGTTCAGGCGATAGGCTTTTTCTTCGGACACGGTTCGGGCAATTTTATGTCCCACGCTCTCGGCAGAGGCGACAGCGCTTCGTCCGATAAAATGTCCGATACTTCCGTTATTCTCGCTTTTCTTTCGGGTACAATCATCTCAATTCTCGGACTGATATTTTTAAAACCGTTTGTTGTTTTACTCGGAGCAACTCCGCTTATAGTCGAAAGCAGTGCCGAATACGCAGGGATAATTCTTCTCGGAGTGCCGTTTATAATGACCGCCTTTACAATGAATAATCAGATACGCTTCAAGGGCAACGCGTTCAGGGGAATGGTAGGAATGGCGGCAGGCTCGGTCTTGAATGTCCTGCTCGACCCATTGTTCATCACCGTTTTGGGAATGGGCATAAAAGGCGCGGCGATAGCGACAGTCACAAGCCAGATTTTTTCATTCGTGATACTGCTTTTCATAACGGGCAGAGTTAAAATAAAAAAGCCCGACTTTTCACTCTCGCAGGAGATTGTTTCAGCCCTTTTCAGATACGGCACACCCTCTTTACTTCGTCAGTCGATAATAGGTATCGCGGCAATATGCCTAAATAATGTTGCAAAAGGCTATGACGAGCCTATGATAGCCGCAATTTCCATTGTGCAGAAGATTACCTGGATAGGCGTTTCTGTCGTTATCGGTTTCGGACAAGGTTTTCAGCCCGTCTGCGGCTTTAATGTGGGAGCAAAAAGGTTTGACCGTGTGCGCAGAGTTTACAAGTTCTGCATAATTTTTTCAACGGTGTTTATGGCGGTTTTCGGGGCGGTAATTTTCGCTTTTTCAGAAAATCTCATCGCCGTTTTCCGTGACGACCCATTAGTTATCGCCGACGGAACGCCTATGCTGAGATTTCAATGCATAACCGCCTTTACTCAGGGTATCATCGTTATGACGAATATGCTTTTGCAGAATATGGGAAAGACCTTTTTATCAAGCTTTTTCGCTCTTGCAAGACAAGGACTTTTCTTCATTCCGCTTATATATATCCTCACCGCGCTTTTCGGTATAAAGGGTTTATGGGTAGCGCAGTCCGCCGCCGAGGTCTTAACGGCAATCCTCGCTCTGCCTATGACATATAAGCTTCTCAAAGATATGCGGTGCGTTCCGAATTTATAAGCACTATAACGAGTGCTTGAAAACCGCCTGCCCGCGCAGGGCAACTCACTCCCTACACCTTAATGTCCACCTTTCTGAAATGCCCGTCGCGGTATTTCTTCGGCGTTACCCCCGAAATTTTCTTGAAAACCGAGGTAAAATAGCTTTGCGACGGAAACCCCAGCATAAACGCAATCTCCGACGGAGAATAGTCTGAAAATTTCAGCATATTCTCCGCCGTTTCTATTTTTTTGCGCAAGATGTAATCTGTAACGGTAAACCCCGTTTCTTTCTTAAAAAGCCTTGAAAGATAGCTCCCGTTCAGTCCTGTAACGACTGAAAGCTCCGCCATAGAAATCTTTCTCCCAAGATTTTCACAGATATAGTCAACGCATATCACCACAGGCTTTGAAAAAATCCTGTTCTTTTTCAAAGCGTTCATTCTTTTTGCATAATCTACAGACATTTTTGTGTGAAGCTTTGAAATCTGCTCGAACGATGTGCATCTGTCCGCCTTGCCTATATAAAGGTCGCTGAGGTTGTATGCTGTTTCGTGGGGCATACCACCGTCAATGCAGTATCTTGCAATAAGCGCCGCCGTGACAACAAAGTGGTATTTTATATTCTGCAACGGGTTCTCGCAAAGCTTTCCGAAGCCGCTTTTGTCCGAAAATTCCGTCCTGCAAGCTTCCGTCACCTTTTCGACTTCCCCGTTCTTGACAAGAATGTAAAACTCAAATTCCGAGCTGTACGGCGCGCGTATTCCTCCCTCCTCGCGCATTATGTATTCCTTTATCGCCATTTCGTTTGAAATATCCATAAAATTTCTCCTGCTTTAAAAATTTTTATATCTTATGACATTTATTATATCATTATTACGATAAAAAAGCAATTAAAAAGATATAATTTGAATATTTCAAATGTTATCATTTAGACATAGAAAACATGACGGGAGGACATTTATATGCTCAGAGAACTCAAAGGCTATAAAAAAGGCATAAACCTTGGCGGCTGGCTTTCCCAGTGCGAACATTCAAAAGAACATCACGATACATTCATTACAGAAAAAGACATAAAGCAAATTTCCGAATGGGGACTTGACCATATAAGAGTGCCCGTTGACTATTATATTTTCAAGGACGAAAACGGCAACACGCTGGACGAGGGCTTTGAGCTTGTGGACAAGTGCCTTCTCTGGTGTGAAAAATATCATCTCAATATGATACTCGATTTGCATAAAACGGCAGGCTATATCTTTGACGACAAGAGCATTCCGTTCTTTTCCGATAAAGCTTTGCAGGATAAATTCGTTGAGCTCTGGTGCGAATTTGCACATCGTTACGGAAAGTATCACGACAGACTCTGCTTTGAGCTTTTAAACGAAGTCGTTGACGAAAATCTTTCAGAAATATGGAACGACATCGCCGCAAGAGCAATAGAAGAGATAAGAAAAATCACAAGGGATATGAGAATAATCATCGGCGGAGCAAAGCACAACAGCGTTTTCTGCGTTGAAAAGTTAAGAGCCCCCGTTGACAAGAATATGGTATTCACATTCCATTGCTACGAGCCGACAATTTTCACTCATCAGTCGGCTTATTGGGTAGAGGGTATGCCCTCGGACTTTTCTCTCTCCTTCCCGGTTGATTTTGATGAAGCACGCGAATATACCGAAAAATATCTTGAAAAGGAACATCTTGATTTCTATTACAGAACAGAAAAAGCGGTAATAGATAAAGAATTTTTCAAAAAGCTTTTTGCAAATGCGGTAAGTATCGCAGAAAAATATGATATTCCCCTTTATTGCGGAGAATACGGAGTAATAGACCGCGCTCCCCTTGACGATACTCTCAGCTGGTTTTCTGCTATGCACGAAGCTTTTGAAGAAAGCGGAATACCGAGAGCCGTATGGACATACAAGGCAAAAGATTTCGGACTTGTCGACGAGCATTATGCCAAGATACAGGATAAACTCATAGAACTTCTTTAATATATTAAAACGGAGGAAAATTTTATGAACTTCAAGAAAATCTTAGGCTTTACAGCGGCAGTCGTTATGCTTTCGGGCGTACTCTCAGGTTGTAAAAAAGCAGAAACAAACCCCACGCCCGAAACTACAACAGAACCCACAGTAACAGAGCCTGCCGAAACAACACCTGCAGAGCCTTCCGACCCTCTTGCCGACTACACACTTCTCTGGTCGGACGAATTTGACGGCGATACACTCAACGAAGAAAACTGGACAAGAGAGCTCCGTGAGCCCGGCTGGACAAACAACGAGTTGCAGGAATACACAGACTCCGATGAAAACATCTTTGTCCGCGACGGCAAGCTTGTCCTTAAAGCGATAAAGACCGAAAAGGACGGCAAGACCTACTACACATCGGGCAAGGTAAATTCACAGAATAAAAAAGACTTCACATACGGCAAGGTAGTAGTAAGCGCAAAGGTCCCCGAGGGACAGGGACTCTGGCCCGCAATATGGATGATGCCCCAGGACGAAAGCTTCTACGGTCAGTGGCCCAAGTGCGGTGAAATTGACATTATGGAAGTCCTCGGCAATCAGGTTGACACAGCCTACGGCACAATTCACTACGGCGAGCCTCACGCTGAACAGCAGGGCAAGGTAGTGCTCACAGACGGCACAACCTTTGCAAGCGACTTCCACGAATATTCTGTTGAGTGGGAACCGGGCGAATTCCGTTACTACATTGACGGCGAGCTTTACCTCACAGTAAACGACTGGTTCACAGCAGTAAGCGGTGAGGACGAAAAGCCTTATCCTGCGCCCTTCAATCAGCCCTTCTTTGTTCAGATGAACCTTGCTGTCGGCGGAAACTGGCCCGGCAACCCCGATGAAACAACAGACTTTGACAAGGCTGAATTTGAAATCGACTATGTAAGAGTTTATCAGAAGGACGCATACGATACAAATGTAACAAAGCCCGAAAAGAATTACCGTGAGGCTCTTCCCGACGGCAACTTCATCTACAACGGCGACTTCTCCGAGGTCGAACCCCTTGACGATGAAACAAACTGGTTCTTCCTTCTCTTCCAGAACGGCGAAGGTGCAGCAGAAATCAAGGACAACACCCTCATCATCACATCTGAAAAAGAGGGCGATGTTGACTACTCCGTTCAGCTTGTTCAGCCCGAGCTTCCCATGATAAAGGGCAAAAAGTACAGACTTACATTTGACGCAAAGGCAGATGAAGAAAGAGATATCGTTGTATGCGTATCCGCCCCCACAGCAGGCTGGATAAGATACCTCCCCGACACATTGGAAACTATTTCAACAGATTGGGAAACATACACATACGAATTTGAAATGACCGAGAAGAACGACCCCAACGGCAGACTTGAATTCAATCTCGGACACCGCGGTTCAACCGCAACATTCTATCTTAAAAATGTAAGAGTAGAAGAAATAGGCTAAATATTTCCTCCAATACGATACCATACCATATCCGAACCACCTCCGAACTCAGTTCGGGGGTGTTTTCGGTTTGACAAATTTTTGTCGGTGTGCTAAAATTGTGTAGTTGATTTTTATTTTGAGGGGATTTTATGAAGAATATCAAAGGAAGTATAATACTTCTTATTGCCGCTTTTATCTGGGGTACAGCCTTTGTGGCGCAGACCTCCGCCTCCGATAATGTGGGAGCGTTCACCTTTACCGCTCTGCGTTCCGCAATAGGCGCCGCATTTTTGGGAGCATTTATGCTACTCAGAAAATTATATTTTAATATGAGCAAAAAAGAAGTTGCAAAGCCTGTCGACATTAAGAGAAGTCTTATGGGCGGAGCGATATGCGGTATTGTTTTATTTTTTGCCACAAACCTCCAACAGCTCGGCATAACTGTTTATCCCGAGGGCGTTGCCTCGTCGGGCAGAGCAGGCTTTATCACCGCTACCTATGTCGTTATGGTCGCAATAAGCGGAATTTTCTTCGGAAAAAAGCTTCACCCTGTTCTATGGGCGGCGGTTGCAGGGTGCGTTGCTGGAATGTATATGCTCTGTCTTTCGGGCGGCTTTTCAGGGGTATATTTCGGCGATGTTCTTGTTTTTCTGTGCGCAATATGCTTTACCGCACATATCCTTGTTGTTGACAGATTTTCCGATATTGACAGCATACTTCTTTGCTGTCTGCAATTCACCGTCACGGGAATAATCTCCGCAATACTTATGCTCATCTTTGAAACTCCCGATATAAACGCGATTATGGCGGCTTGGCTCCCCATCGCCTTTACGGGAATAATGTCAAGCGGTGTAGCCTACACCTTGCAGATGGCAGGACAAAAACACGCCGAGCCTGCCGTAGCGTCCATTGTAATGAGTCTTGAATCCGTGTTCTCGGTGCTTGCAGGCTGGGTGATACTCGGAGAAACCCTAACAACAAGAGAGCTTATCGGATGTGTTCTTGTTTTTGCGGCGGTGATTATGGCTCAGTTGCCCGAATTTTTCAAAGACAGAAAAAAATCTTAAAAAACGCTAAACTTTATAAAAAATCTTCCGATATATAATATGCAGTATAATCAGCTGACATATATATGAAAGGGAGGTCATTTATGGACATCAACAATGTTACAGGCTATTCGGGAGTACCATCCTACACAACCGCCAAGACAACAACTGCAAAGTCTGAAAAAACGACGGCGAAAGAATCCGACTCTTTCACAAAATCCGCAGTGGCAGAGTCAACGGCAGGAACATATTCCCCCGAATCGCTTGCAAAGGCAAACGGCAAGGAGGCCGCCTCGGCAATGGCAGAAAAGCTTGATGAAAGCACAGACAATGTCCGCGAATATGACGCAGACACAGTAAATAAGCTTATCGCTGAATCGGACTCAAAAATTTCCGCTTTCAAGCAGATGCTCGAAACTCTTCTTGCAAAGCAGGCTGAAAGAAACGGCGGAGAAGCTTCGGACAAGACAGGACTTGACGCTCTTCTTGAAAACGCAGTAGTTGGCGAGGACGGAATGGTCCACTTTAACCGTGAGGATGTTGAGGCGGCAGGTCTCGGAACATTCGATGAAAACGGCTACTGGGGCGTAGAGCAGACCGCACAGCGTATCTTTGATATGGCGATAGCTTTCGCAGGTAACGACGACGCAATGCTTGAAAAGATGAAAGACTCTATCTCAAAGGCTTTCGGCGAGGTCGAAGACCTTTTCGGAGGAGAAGGCAAGCTCCCCGATGTTTCTTATAAGACAAGAGACCGCATCAACGAAATGTTCGATGAATACGAAAAGAGCAAGAACGCTCCTACGGTCGAAGAAGAATAATTCTCCATAATAAAAAAGGATATCGTACATTGTACGGTATCCTTTTTGTTTTACAGCTTAAAGCACTTCTGAATGTCCTTTATGTCGCCTATTGCAAAAACTATGTCGCCCTCTACCATATATGTGTCAGGCATCGGAACATTCACCTGGTCGTTTATCTTGACTGCGATTATGTTGATGTTGTAACGGCGTCTTATGTCAAGCTGGGCGAGAGTTTTGTTCTCCCATTCCTTCGGTATCTTCATTTCATAAATCGAATAGTTGCTGTCAAGCTGAATAAAGTCAAGCACACTGTCAAGAGCGTATTTTGTCGCAACTCTTATCGCCGACTGCTTTTCGGGGTAAACAACCTCGTCCGCGCCGTTTCTGAGAAGAAATTTCATCTGAACATCGTTTGTCGCTCTCGATATTACCTTTTCCGCTCCCATTTCTTTTAAAAGAGCTGTCGTTTCAAGGGAGGTCTGAAAATTATCGCCTATCGATACAATACACACATCATAATTTCTTACCCCCAGGGACTTCATAAAATCCTCGTTGGTGCTGTCGCCTATCTGCGCGCTTGTCACAAAGGGCAGAATATCGTTGATACGCTCCTCGTTGGTGTCAACCGCCATAACCTCGCATTTAAGCTCGGTCATTCTTTTTGCGATATGGGTACCGTATTGTCCCACGCCTATAATAAGTACTGATTTCATATTAAATCTCCTTTATCCTACCGTGATTTTTTCAAGCGGCATCTTTGCCGTATCGTTTGTGCAAGAGGGCAGAGCCGCATATATCATCGTCAGACCGCCAAGTCTGCCAAAGAACATCAGAAACATAAGCAGTATTCTTGAAACGGCTGAAAGCGTCGGCGTTATGCCAAGGGTAAGACCAACCGTTCCTATCGCTGAGCCTGTTTCAAAAAGGCAGGTGAGAATAGGAAGCCCCTCTATCCTGCATATTATCGAAGCCGTTGTGATAACAAGCGCCATATAGATAAAGAATATCGCGCCTGCGCTTCTTATTGTGTCCTCGGGGAGCCTTCTGTTAAAGCACTGAACATCATTCTTTCTTCTGAAAACAGTTATCGCGCCGAGAAAGAGAACAGCTACCGTCGTGGTTTTCATACCGCCTGCCGTCGAGCCCGGCGAGCCTCCCACAAGCATAAGCGCTATCATAACGACCTTGCCCGTGTCGCTCATTGCCGAAAGGTCCGTTGTGTTAAAGCCTGCCGTTCTTGTGGTTATAGACTGAAAAACAGAGCATAGTATTCTGTCCTTTATGGGCAGAGCGGAATATTCAAAGATGAAAAAGTACAAAGCGGGCAGAAGTATCAGAACTCCCGATGTAATAAGTATTATCTTGCTTTGAAGAGAATATTTTTTAAATGACAGCTTGTTTTCTTTGATGTCCCCCCAGGTCATAAAGCTTATTCCGCCCACAACAATCATAAGGCAAATCACCGTGTTGACATAAACGCTGTCATAGAACGAAGTCAGCGACGAAAACTGCGCTCTTATCCCCATAAGGTCAAAGCCTGCGTTACAGAATGCCGAAATCGAATGGAATACAGCGTACCATATTCCCATAAGACCGAATTCCTTGCAAAAAACGGGAAGAAGCAGTAACGCTCCCACAAGCTCTATTATCGCGGAAGTTCTTATTATAAATCCCGTGAACTTTACAATGCCTCCAAGCTGAGGGGCAGAAATCGCCTCCTGCATCGTGCTTCGTTGCCAGAGACCTATCTTCTTGCCCGATAAACGCACAATCGCCATACTTATCGTGATAACTCCCATTCCGCCTATCTGAATGAGAAAGAGTATTATCGCCTGACCGAACATCGACCAGTGCGTTGCGGTATCTCTTACCACAAGACCTGTCACGCAGGTTGCCGAAACAGCGGTGAACAGAGTGTCAGAAAAAGAGGTGACCGTTCTGTCCTTTGAAGCGATAGGGAGCATAAGGAGCAACGCCCCGACAATAATAAGCCCCATAAAGCCTGCTATTATTACCTGAAACGACATCGTGCTCTGCTGTCTCAGCCTGTTTTTAAGTTCCATAAAATTCCCCTCTTAAAAGCCTTTCTAAATTACAGCTTTGAGCCCTTTGAGCCGAATGCTTTGCATTGTGAAAGAATGTTCGTGTCGTATGAATAATTTATTCTTTCGTTTGTTCTGAAGCGTTTGAGCGCAAGCGAGATAAGCTTGTCGAGAAGTTCGGTGTATTTCATTCCCGTGGGCTCCCACAGATAGAACGAAAGCGAGCCGGGGATAGTGTTTATTTCATTGAGCCATATTTCCTCGGTCTTTGTGTCCATAAGAAAATCTATTCTCGAAACGCCGTTACAGCCAAGATACTTAAAAGCGTCAACGGCGATTTTCTTGATTTTTTCTTCCGCTTCTTTTGATATTTCAGCGGGGATTTTTCTTTTTAGAGTAGCCATACCCTTGCTTCCACCACTCTTGTCGCCCGATACATATTTGTCCTTGTAGCTTAGTATCTTATCCGACTGAACAGGCTCTTCAAGAACTGAAGCTTCCGCCTCGTCGCTGTCGCCCAGGACGGAGCAGTTTATTTCCTTTAAATTCTGTATTGCTTTTTCAACAATAACAAGGTCCGCAAAGTCGAATGCGGTATTAAGAGCAGTTTCAAGCTCCCCTCTGTTTTCCGCCTTTGATATTCCCACGCTCGAGCCTAAATTCTCAGGCTTTACAATAACGGGGTAGCCAAGCTTATTCTCGATTTTATGAATACAGTCGATGAGATTTTTCGTTTCCGAGAGAGTAAATCTGCAACAATCAAGAACGGGGAAGTCAGCATATTTAAGCAGTAATTTCATAACATACTTATCCATTCCCACAGCCGATGATAAAACATTACAGCCCACATAGGGGAGATTAAGTGTCTGCAAAAATCCCTGCAAAGCGCCGTCCTCAACATTCGTTCCGTGAACGATGGGGAACGCCACATCTATCTCCTGATTGTATCTTCCCGCAAAGATTTTTGTCGAAAGTTCAGTAAGATATGTTTTCTTGTCGTCTGTAACAAAGGTCACCTTACGGCATTTTTTTAGCATCGTGGGAATGTCCTTGAATGCAGAAATATCTTTTAAACATTCGCCCGTATAAAAATCGTGGGACTTTGTAAGATACACGGGAATAATGTTGTATTTTTCTGTATCGAGATTTGTCATCGCCTGAACCGCGGATATTACTGATATCTCGTGTTCAACGCTTTTTCCTCCGAAAATTACGGCAAGGTTTATTTTCATAACGGTCACCTCAAAAATCAATAGTTATCGGGCAGGTCGTTTTCAAGAAGAACAATCTTCTTTTTCTCTGTCACGATATTTTTTATATTTTCAATCGCCTCCGAAAGACTATCGGCGATAAAAATTTTTTCCTCGTCAAATTCCTTTGCTTTAAGACCTTTTAAGATAGGCTCGGTCTGCTTTCTTCCCACAAGGGCGACATAATCGCATACATCCGCCGCCTCTTCGCCGAATTCTTCATTAAGCCTATCCTGTTCCTCCCCAAGCTCTACCATACCGGGTGTGCAGAGTATCTTGTAGCAGTCAAAGAGTGACAGCACCGAGAGCGCCGCACGGCAGCCGTTGGGGTTTGAGTTGTATGCGTCGTCGATATAACAAAGGTCGCCGCCTGCGTCGATAAGTTCAAGACGGTGCTTTACCGCCGAAATTCTTCTCACGGGGATAATAAGCTCGTCGAGCGCAAACCCTTTTTCACAACAGTATGTTATTGCTCCCAGAAGATTTAACACATTGTGCTCGCCAAGGAGCGATGTTTCATAATTACAGCTTTCACCGTTCTTTGCAATAACTCTGAATTTTGTTCCTTTAAACGATACCGAAATGTCCGTCGCTTTATAATCGTTGTTTTCATTAAAGCCGTATGTGATGACATTTTTATACTTTGTCATTCCCTTGCGGATATATTCGTTGTCGCCGTTGACAACTAAAATCCCCTTGCCGTTTACGCTGTCGGCAAGTTCAAATTTTGTCGATATGATATTGTCGATACTCTTGAATGTTTCAAGGTGCTGAGGACCTATGGAGGTTATAATTCCGTCCTGAGGGAAAACAATGTCGCAAAGCTCCTTTATATCACCTATATGCCGAGCCCCCATTTCACAGATAAATCTTTCGTGGGTAGCTTTCATCATTGTGCGGATAGTCTTCACCACTCCCATAGGGGTGTTGTAGCTTTCGGGAGTGATAAGCGTGCTGTATTTTGAGTTCATCAGTTCGCCAAGATAGAACTTCATACTCGTTTTGCCATAGCTTCCCGTTATGCCCACAATCCCCATATCCTTCATTCCGCCGAGCATTTTTTTCGCGTCGTTTATATACCATCTTCTGATGTATTCTTCAATGGGGTAATTGATAAGGTTTGAAAGCAGAGCCGCCACGGGAGAAAGACATAGCATAAGCCCAACGGTGAAATAAGCCGTAACAAAGCTTTGCCTTAAATATGCTAAGACCGCAATTATCATCGGTATAATCGTCAGAATTGTAAGAGTAACAATCATTCTCTTTACTCTTGCGGTATAAACAAACGGCTTTTTGAATTTTTTCGGCAGATTTAAAATAATCACCGCCACCGAGCATACACAAAGCGCTATCGGCAGAATTATTTTCATTATCTCAATTTCATATAAGGTCGTAGCAAACAGTATGGGTACTATGAGAAAAACAAGATAGGGGATATAAACCGCAAAATTTTTCTTTGCACGATTAAAGTGGCTCAAAAACTGATAAGAGCTCAGCTGTAACATATGAAGCTCACGGAACGCCGAAAAATATCTTGCAACAACGGCAATAACTGCGGTTATTATAAAAAGTGTCAAATCCATACGGAATTATTCTCCTATTTTCAAGAATGAGCATATAACACGGTTGAAGATAAACTGTCCGTCAAGAAAAGAATAGTGCCCCGCGTTTTTTATTGTGACAAGTCCTGCGTCGGGGATAAGTTCTTCCATCAGCTTTCCGTCAGAGAGTGGAGTAGCAGTATCATTTTCACCCCATATAAGCAAAGTAGACTGCTCTATTCTGGGGAGCAACGGCTGTAAATCCTCATTGACTACAGAAACAAGAATTTTTCTCATAGCAGGGGACGCCGCGGCATAATCCGCAGAGCCCATTTTCTTCTGGAACTTCTCTAAAGCATTCGGGAAAATCGCCTTAACGGGCGGAAGAAGAAGTATTTTTTTGCAGAACTTGTATCTTGCCTGCTTTCTTTTCTGCTTGGGGCTTTTCTTCGGCAGTATGCCTGCGCTGTCAACAAGAATAATCTTGTCGATTTCAAAGGGTAGCTCAAAGCAGGTCGCCATTTTTATTATTACCCTTCCTCCGAATGAGTGACCGAGTAAGATTGCTTTCTTTACTCCCATTGAGGAGAGAAACTTTATCACAAATTCCGAATAGTCGCTGACCTTCCAGCTGTCGGGCGGTTCGGAGCTTTTTCCGAAACCGGGCATATCAAGGGCTATGACCTTGTACTTCTGCGCAACAAGGTCAATAAGATTTGCAAAAAGGGTAATATTCGCGCCCCATCCGTGAAGAAGAACGACCGCTTCACCCTCGCCCTTTATTTCATAATTTATCTTGATTCCGTCAATTTCGGTAAACAAATTATCATACTCCAAACTATTTATTTTCACACAGCTATACATATTAACATTATAGCATATTGCTACTTGTTGTGCAATAAAAAAACATCGTCACTATAACCAAAAGAACGGCACTTTTACGCTGTTCTTTTTATCCGAATATATGCAATAATGCCAAAAATATGTGCTTTTACCGATTTTATGGCGTAAAATACGGTTAGTGTGTAATTTTTGATACACCCATTTTGCATACATTTTCTGGAAAATTTCATCATACCTCATCACGACGCCATATCGTTTTTCAACTTTCATTCGCTGAATAAATATCAGAATGCAAAAGCTTTGTCATAAAACCTCTGACAGAATATGTAATAACTGTAAATTTTGAACAATAGCAAAAACCACCCGTTTGTGAGAAAAACAACGGACAGTAAATTTCTGTAAATTTCAAAATTTCACCTAAAATGCGCGGTATATCGATTTGGTACCGTTGCAAAGCAATTTGAACAATGATGTGACTTTTTAAAAAAATTTGCAAATTGCGACAAATTGTGCTATGATATTTTTGCTGTTTTTTAAAAGCAAAATTCATCACGGGAAGTAATCTTCAATGTCTGAAAAAATCAAACTCAAAGAAAGTCCCAAGTCGTTTTTGTATGGGCTTAAATGTGGTCTGCCGATAGCGATAGGTTATCTCGCCGTATCGTTCGGCTTTGGTATAACCGCTGTCGCAAACGGGCAAAGCGTCCTTTCGGCAGTTGTAATTTCAATGACCAATCTCACATCGGCAGGGCAGGTAGCGGCAATCGGCATAATGGCGGCTATGGGTACGCTGAGCGAAATGGCGCTCACTCAGCTTGTCATAAATATGAGATATTTTTTAATGAGCATATCGGTGTCGCAAAAGCTTGACAGCTCCTTCACCCTGCCGCACCGCTTTCTCACCGCCTTTGGCATAACGGACGAAATTTTTGCCGTCGCCTGCTCACAAAAAGGCGAGATAGGCAAGCGCTTTATGTACGGACTAATCCTCTTACCCTGGATAGGCTGGTCTCTGGGGACATTTTTAGGCTCCTCAGCGGGAGAGCTTCTGCCCGAAAAGATAAAGGCTGCCCTCGGCATTGCCATTTACGGAATGTTTGTCGCAATTATTATCCCCCCTTCGCGAAAAGAAAAGGGCGTGGCGCTCATTGTGGGACTTTCGGCTCTGCTTAGTTGCGCATTGTATTACATTCCGATTTTCAACGGCATTTCAAGCGGATTTTCAATAATCATCTGCGCGGTGATAACATCTGTTTTAGGGGCAATTCTCTTTCCTCGGAATGATAAAGAGGAGGCGGCGGAAGAATGACAGTAGAACTCTTTTTATACATACTCGTTATGGCAGGGGTAACATACATAATAAGAATGTTGCCTATGGTTCTTTTCAGAAAAAAGATAAAGTCAAAGTTCATAAAGAGCATTCTTTACTACACACCCTATGCCGTTCTGGGAGCGATGACATTCCCTGCCATATTCTACTCAACGGGAAGTGTTTTTTCAGCCTCGGCAGGACTTATCGTTGCACTCGTTCTTGCATTCTTTGATAAGTCGATGGTAGTAGTGGCGCTTGCGGCTTGCGCGGCGGCATATATAGTAACTCTTTTAGGTTTTTGATTTTGCAAAAAGAAAAAGGATATCGGAAAAGGGGAGCCCCTTCCGATACCCTTGATTTTTTTCTGTTAACCCATAGCGTCTGTAAGATATAAAGTATAATCCCCCGTCGGAGCAAATGTATCAATATCAACGGGCGATGTAAGAGCCTCGTCATAATACGGATTGAAAATATAAAGCTCATCGGGTATAAATGTCCACCCTTTCGGATATTCAACAATATATGTTTCGGTGTACTCATTGTTGCTCATATCGTGACCGTTGAATATTATCGTCGCCGTCGATTTTTCTCCGTCAAAAAGATTTTTTATCGTGCGGTCGGGTTCTTTGTTTTCATAAGAGTAAGAGACAGTAAACTCACCGTCCGACATTTCAAGAATTCTCATCGTTTTCTTGTCAACGGTTACCTTTATCTCATATTTGTCTTCTCCATCAAAATCTGTGTTTATATAAACACCGAACATTATCTTTTCACCGTCATCCTTTACATCAAAGAATTCATCGGCGCTGTATAAAATAAAATTCGTTAAACTCACTTCGTCATAATAGTACGGATACCCGCTCATAAGGCTTTTGCCTGCATAACCGGGAACTCCCTCTTCGGGAGCAATGTTGAAAGTAAAATCGTTATAATATCCGCTGTCGACCGTATCGCCGATGAAGAAGTTATAAGCAACATGACCTTCCTCATCAAGATAGTATTCGGTATAGCTTGTAATGTCATCGTCGTATTTTTCCGTGACAGCGATAAGCTTTACATCACCAAGAATTGTTTTTATATTGTTTGCCTCTTCAAGAGCGTCGGTATCGACACCTACGGCTTGTTTTTCGGTTGTTGCCACTGTTGTAGCTTCTGTCACGCTTGTTTCTTCAGGCGAGGTTTTTCCTTTATCCTTTCCCATACAACCCGTTGTTGCTACTGACATTATTGCCACAAGAGCAAATGCGATTATCTTTTTCATAAATTCTCCCCCATATCTATTCTTTGTTTATGTTTAACCTTATCTTTTCAATATGCTGGTCCTGAAGCTTTATTACCGTCACCGTGAATATTCCCGAGGTTATACTGTCCCCCTCCGAGGGTATCCCCTCAAAAAGCTCCATCACCCAGCCCGCAACGGTGGTGTATTCCGTCTTTATCGACTTTTCATCAAGCTCAAGCTGTTCGAGCATATCGCTGACGGAAAGCTCACCCGATATGATATATGTGTTCTCTCCCAGCATCACAACGGGTTGCAGAACCTCGTCGCTCTCGTCGTATATTTCACCCACAAGCTCCTCTATTATGTCCTCCATCGTGACAATACCCTCCGTTCCGCCAAACTGGTCAACGACAACGGCGATATGCTGTTTTCCTTTCTGCATCTCCTGCAAAATATCGTTTATCGGTTTTAATGTAGAAACATATAAAGGCTTTTGCAGTATCGGCTGAATTGATGTTCCCCCCTCCGACAGAAGCCTCATAAAGCTTTTGAAGGTGATAATGCCGACAATGTTATCCACCGTTTTTTCATAAACAGGCAACCTTGAATACATTTCGTCCATAAACACCCTGCGTATCTCTTCAAGGGACTCGTTTATCTCTACTCCGACAACCGACACTCTCGGAACAAGTATGTCCTCGGCGTTCTTTCCGTCAAACCTTATCGCCGAGCGCACAAGGTCGCTCTCGTCCTCGTCAAGAGAGCCCTGCTCCTCGCCCTCGTTGACTATGTATAAAAGCTCGTCGGCGGTAACGCCCTTGTTGCTTGAACGGACATTGAACAGCTTGATTATCCCGTTTTTCATCAGCGTGAATAAAGCCGAAAAAGGCGTAAGTATCACCATTATGAATTTCAAGGGAACAGACATCCATATAACACCTTCGTCCGCCGTTTCCTTTGCAAGGGATTTCGGAATTATCTCTCCGAAGATAAGAACGAGTATCGTCATCACCATAGCGGCAATACCCGCACCCGTATCCCCGAAAAGCGCAACAAAAAGCGTTGTCGCAACAGATGTGGAAACAATGTTTACAATGTTGTTTCCGATAAGAATAGTAGTCAGTGCCTTGTCAAAATTTTCAGCCATTTCAAGAGCTCTTTTCGCTCCCTTGTGTCCCTTTTCCGCAAGGGCCTTGAGCCTTATTCTGCTGCAGGTCGAAAACGCAGTTTCGCTCGCCGAGAAAAACGACGAAAAAACAAGCAGAACGACAATTATAATTATATTCGGTAAATTATCCGTGGGCATTGAAAAAATCTCTCCCTAAAATTAGTATAATAAAAGATTATACCATATTTATGCAAAAAATCAAGTGTATTGAAAATTTTGCAAAAATGTGATATAATATTTACATTATATTTTGAAGGAAGATAAAAATGCAGAAGATAATCTCACTCTTTAAAAAATACAAAGAACCTATAATGTATATAATCGTCGGCGGACTTACCACCGTAGTTTCATTCGCCGCTCAGTTTCTGGCTCACCTTATCGGCGCCGATCTTGACGCTGTCTTTGCCGACGGCATAACGCTCGCCTCAATAGTTGCACTTATGGAAGAAGGCTCCACAATGCTTGCAACCGTCGTTTCCTGGATATGCTCGGTGACCTTTGCCTTTTTTGCCAATAAGATATTCGTCTTTGAGAGCAAGGAAAAGGGCAAGGGCTTTGTCATAGAATTTTTTTCATTCTATGCCGCAAGGCTTTTCACCTTCGGAGTAGAGCTTCTTTCGATGTTCATTTTTGTTGAGCTTCTCTCCTTTAACGAAATGGGAGTAAAGCTTGTGGTGCAGATAGCGATACTTATCCTCAACTATGTTTTCAGCAAGCTGATTATTTTCAGAAAGAAAAAGGAAAAGGAAAATGTCTGATATAAAAAAAGAAATAGAAGAAAAGCTTTTCTCTTTTGCCGATGAAAAATACCGCGACTTTCATTCCTCTCTTATGCCCACAATCCCCAAAGAAAATATCATCGGAGTAAGAGTTCCCGATGTAAAAAAAATCGCAAAAGAATTCAGGTCGCGTGATGATATCGGCGAGTTTTTATGTGACCTCCCCCATAAATATTATGAAGAAAACAACCTGCATATCTTTATCATATCCGCAATAAAGGACTATGAAACCTGCCTTGCCGAAGTCGAAAAATTCCTCCCCTATATTGACAACTGGGCTACCTGCGACGGCTCAAACCCGAAAGCGCTTTTAAAACAACCGAATAAATTCTATGAAAAAATCAAAGTCTGGCTTAAATCCGATAAGACCTACACCGTCCGCTATGCCGTTGACATTTTAATGAACAGAGTTTATCTTGAAGATAATTTTTCTGTCGAACATTTAGACCTCGCTTCTTCGATTGTATCCGATGAATACTACATAAATATGGCGGTCGCGTGGTATTTTGCCACCGCCCTTGCAAAGCAGTATGAAAGCACACTGCCCTATATCGAAAAACAAAAGCTTCCCGTGTGGACGCATAACAAAGCAATCCAAAAAGCAATAGAAAGCCGTCGCGTCACCGATGAGCATAAAGAATATTTAAGAAAACTGAAAATACATAAATAAAACGAGGGTATCGGAGCAATTCCGATACCCTTATTTTTTATTCTATCACAAGACTATTTCCGTCAAAGTCGAGAGTAAGCACCGTTCCCGGAGCAACATCGTCCGCGATGATTTTCTTTGCAATAAGAGTTTCCGCTCTTCTTTGCAAAAATCTTCTCAACGGTCTTGCGCCGTAGTTCGGGTCATAGCCCTGCTCGATGATAAAATCTTTCGCCTTGTCGGTGACATTAATATCGATCTGCTTGTCTTTAAGGCGCTTTCTCAAATCCTCAAGCATAAGGTCTACAATGTCATAAATCTCAGCCTTTGTCAGCGGTTTGTAGAACACGATCTCATCAAGACGATTTAAAAATTCAGGTCTGAACTGCTGTTTTAACATGTTGTCAACATTCGCTCTTGCCTCGTCGCTTATCTCTCCGTTTTCGCCTATTCCGTCAAGAATATACGGCGAGCCCAGGTTAGATGTCATTATAATGACGGTGTTCTTAAAGTCCACAGTTCTGCCCTGGGAGTCTGTAATTCTTCCGTCGTCAAGCACCTGCAACAGAATGTTGAATACATCGGGGTGAGCCTTTTCAACCTCGTCAAGCAAAACGACAGAATAAGGCTTTCTTCTTACAGCCTCCGTCAGCTGACCGCCCTCCTCGTATCCAACATATCCCGGAGGCGCTCCGATAAGTCTGCTTACGCTGAATTTTTCCATATATTCGCTCATATCAATGCGGACAATGTTCTTTTCATCGTCAAAAAGCGACTCCGCAAGAGCCTTTGCAAGCTCCGTCTTACCAACGCCCGTGGGACCTAAGAAAAGGAACGAGCCTATCGGTCTGTCGGGGTCTTTTATTCCCGCTCTCGAACGCAGTATTGCCTCGCTGACTTTTTCCACCGCTTCGTTCTGACCTATAACTCTCTTGTGCAGAACCTTGTCGAGATTAAGAAGCTTTTCTCTTTCGCCCTCCATCAGCTTTGAAACGGGAATACCTGTCCAACGGCAGATTATTCTTGCTATTTCCTCGTCCGTTACCTTGTCCCTTAAAAGAGAATTTCCGCTCTTTGCCTTTTCCGCGATTTTCTCTTCCTCTTCAAGCTGTTTTTGCAGTTCGGGCAATCTGCCGTACTTCAGCTCAGCCGCTTTGTTAAGGTCGTATTCACGCTCTGCTCTTGCAACATCGGCATTCGCCTTTTCAATGTCCTCACGAAGCTTCTGCACCTTTGAAATAGCGTTCTTTTCGTTCTCCCACTTTGCCTTCATTTCATTAAATCGGCTTCTCATCTCGGCAAGCTCTTTCTGCACCTCTTCAAGATGTTCTGCAGAAATCTTGTCGTTTTCTTTTTTAAGAGCCGCTTCTTCAATCTCGTGCTGAATGATTTTTCTCGATATTTCATCAAGCTCCGTGGGCATCGAGTCAATCTCCGTCCTTATCATCGCGCAGGCTTCGTCCACAAGGTCTATGGCCTTGTCGGGCAGAAATCTGTCGGTAATGTATCTGTCCGAAAGCGTTGCCGCCGCAATAAGCGCGTTGTCGTGAATTTTTACTCCGTGAAAGACCTCGTATCTCTCTTTAAGACCGCGGAGAATTGAGATAGTGTCCTCTACTGTCGGCTCGTTTACCGTTACGGGCTGAAATCTTCTTTCAAGGGCGGCGTCCTTTTCAATGTACTGTCTGTACTCGTTTAAGGTTGTAGCGCCGATACAATGCAGTTCTCCCCTTGCAAGCATAGGCTTCAAAAGGTTGCCTGCGTCCATAGCGCCGTCGGTTTTTCCTGCTCCCACAATGGTGTGAAGCTCGTCTATAAAGAGTATAATTCCGCCGTCGCTCTTTTTTATTTCCGAAAGGACAGCTTTCAGCCTTTCTTCAAATTCACCTCTGTACTTTGCGCCCGCAACAAGCGCGCCAAGGTCAAGTGAAAAAATCTTTCTGTCTTTAAGGCTGTCGGGGACATCTCCCGCCACAATCCTCTGCGCAAGTCCCTCCGCAATAGCGGTTTTTCCTACACCCGGCTCGCCTATTAAAACAGGGTTGTTCTTCGTTTTTCTTGAAAGTATTCTTATGACATTTCTTATCTCGCTGTCCCTGCCGATAACGGGGTCGAGCTTGTTGTTTTTAGCAAGAGAAACAAGCTCCTGACCGTATTTTGCAAGAACATCATAAGTTTCCTCGGGGTTCTGGCTTGTTACCTTGGTGTTTCCTCTTACTTCCATAAGAGCCTTTAAAAAGCTGTTCTTTTCTATAGAAAACGCCCTGAAAATATCCTTTAACGCGTTTGTCGGATTTTCAATCAGCGAAAGAAAAATATGCTCAACCGAAACATATTCGTCCTTCATATTCTTTGCAATATTTTCCGCCGAAACAAGAACTCTGTCCGCCTCCCCGGAAACATATACATCTCCGCCTCTGCGTCCCGTTCCCGAAACTTTGGGCATAGCCGAAATTATGTTCATAACCGCGCCCGAAACAGCCGAAAGGTCGATGTTCATCTTCTGCATCATCTGCCCGATAAGACCGTTTTCCTGGTTCAAAAGAGCATAGCAAAGGTGTTCGGGACAAATAGCGTTGTTCTGGTATTCCGTCGCAATATCCTGCGCCTGCTGAATGGCTTCAAGTGATTTTTGTGTGAGTTTTTGTGCGTTCATAATCAAAGCCTCCTCAGATATTTATAATATTTTCATCAATACCGTCCAAAAGCATTTTTTCCATTTTTACCGTCGATGTAAACGGGTCGTCAATTATGGCAAAATAGGCTTTCATCGTGCTGTCAAGCAGATTGATGTAATCGCTTATAGCTTTTCCCACGCTGTCGGGATTATTAGCCGTTCTGCCGTTAAGTTTAAGCTTTCTTATCACCTTTCCGTCCGAGCAGATATATTCGACTCCGCCCTTGAAATCTTTGTCGAGATACTGCTTTTCAACCTGACACCATACAAAGAAAAATCCCCTGAATGCGTCGATAAGCTCCTTGCTCTGCGTTCTGAACGAAACGGTCAGAAAGCCGAATTCCCCGTTTTCTCCGACTTCCTTTAAAAGCTCGACTCTGTATCTTATCGTCGGTCGGTATTTATATCTTAACGGACTTCTGATAGATAGCATAGCGTCGGACGACTGGCTCTGTATCTGAAAATTCGCGTCCATAATCGACTTCATACAGTCAAAAATGTCCTTAATTTCGCTTTCGGGAGTTTTATATGAAACCTGTTGTGCCAAAATCTGATTTATAAGATTTGAACGGCTTGTCCCCATTCTGTATGCCATATCGTCGATAGCTTTTACTACATTGTCGGATAAGACGATACTGTAAACGCTTTTTTTCATTTTCTCTCCTCCTCTACATTTAACATTGTATCACCGTTTTAATAACTTGTCAAGCATTTTATATAATTTTGTTGACGAATTATATATACTCAAATAACGAGATTTTTGTCAAGTTTTTTTAAAAAAGGTGGACAAGAGGGAGCATTTGATATATACTATTATATACAAAAGGGCGGGGAATAAAAATAAAGGAATGATTAAAACGAATTTTCTTATCACACTTTTAGTAACCTTTTTTGCAGGTATGGGCGCAGGTCTTGGAACAGGCTTTGCAGGGCTCAGTGCGGCGGCGGTAATAACCCCAATGCTTACGACATTTTTGGGCGTTGAGCCTTATACTGCGGTGGGAATTGCCCTATCTTCCGATGTTCTGGCGAGTGCGGTCTCTGCTTATACTTACGGCAAAAATAAAAATCTTGACATAAAAAACGGTCTTATAATGATGGTCGGAGTTCTTGTTTTCACCGTTGTGGGCAGCTTTGCCGCAAGCTTTCTGCCGTCGGCGACAATGGGCAATTTTTCGGTGTTTATGACGCTTTTGCTGGGTATAAAATTCATCGTCAAACCCGTAATGACCACAAAAGAAGCTATGCAGGGAGTTTCTCCTGCAAAAAGGGCGGTACAGTCGCTTATTTTCGGCGTTATCATAGGCTTTATATGCGGTTTTGTCGGCGCAGGCGGAGGAATGATGATGCTTTTGGCTCTCACTACCGTTCTCGGTTACGAGCTTAAAACTGCCGTGGGAACAAGCGTTTTTATAATGGCTTTTACCGCCTTGACGGGCGCTGTTTCGCACTTTGCAATAGGCGACAAACCCGATTTGCTCATACTCGGATTATGCGTTGTTTTCACGCTTTTGTGGGCGAGAATTGCGGCGGTTTTTGCTAACAAAGCTTCGGCAAAAACCCTTAACAGAGCGACGGGAATTGTGCTTGTCATTCTCGGTGTTCTTGTCATCGGATTTTCGATGTTCAGGTGATTTTTCGTGCAGTTTGCGAAAATTGAAGCACGCCTTTGGCGTGCGAGAGTGTTTCGCCCTCGTGCTCGGGGCGACCTCCTTTTTGTTTCGCAAAAAAGGAG
>CALZLD010000006.1 GCA_945788225.1 uncultured Clostridia bacterium | reverse complement strand
TTATCGACCTTTTCTGCAACAATCAGTACAGTCATCAGCTTATTAAGAGTACCTATATGAAGTTTTTTATCTGAATTTTTTTCATATAATACCTGACCTGTTGTTCCTTCTATCAATATTTCTGCATAGTTGTCATCCGACGCGTACACATAACAATGTATTTTAAGTAAAAATAATAAAAGCACAGTGATAACAGCAATCGCTTTTTTCATCATAATATCCCTCCGCGAGTATCTTTTTATGGTTCTATATTAAGATATTATGCAAACAAAAAACTATATAAAACAAAAACGACGCTCTCGGAAAAATATCCGAAAGCGTCGTTTTAACCCAATAAAATTATTCAACGATAAACTGCTTGATATCTGCAAACAAAGCTGTTGCGTCATCGGTATGAGCAACGAGATCGATGGGCTTTGAAAGGTCAAGGCTGAAGATACCCATTATAGACTTAGCATCAATAGAATATCTGCCGGAGTTAAGATCAACATCATAATCGCATTTCATAACCGCTTCAACAAACTTCTTTACATCGTTGATAGTTGCGAGCATTACCTTTACATTTTTCATTAAAATCTACCTCCATTGAAGTTATTTTATTTTCTCCTTGGGTACACCATAAATATAACATATTTTTCAAGTTAGTCAAGAGGAATTGAAAAAGTTTTAAAATTATTGTATAATCTTCTTAATTGAAAAAATGTTCAAAAGAGTTTTTGTGCATTTATCACAATAAATGTGTTCATAATTTGTACAAGTGTTACGGAGTGATTTAAATAGCAAGGATATTTTATATTACATTCGGTTGTAAAGTTAATCTGTACGAAACCGAATGTCTCAAAGGAATACTTTCATCAAACGGTCATGAAACAGCCAAAAATGAGTATGAAGCGGATATATTTCTGATCAACTCCTGCACAGTAACGGCGGAAAGTGACAAAAAACTCAGAAAGACCGTTAACAGAATAAAAAAACTTTATCCCGATAAGATTATAGCTGTAACGGGTTGTTTTGTTCAGGCTTTTCCTGAAAAAGCTTCGTCACTCGGCGCAGATATTCTTGTAGGAAACGGCAATAAAACTAAAATCTCACAAGCGATAAATGATTATCTTTTGTGTAATGTTAATCAGCTTTACATTGATAAAAATGCTTTGAATTCGGGTTTTGAGCCAATGCAACTCAGCGGTTTTCAGAAAAAAACAAGAGCTTTTCTTAAGATACAGGACGGTTGCAATCAATTCTGCACATATTGTATCATACCTAAAGCAAGAGGCAGGATATGCTCAAAGCCTATTGAGGATATAAAGAAAGAGATTTCAGTTCTTGCTGAAAACGGGTATAAAGAGGTTGTTCTTGTTGGCATAAACCTTTCATTTTACGGCAAAGAATTTGGTTTACGGCTTATTGACGCTATTGAGACAGCTTGTTTGGTTGAAGGAATTGAAAGAGTCCGCCTCGGTTCGTTGGAACCCGAGATAATATCTGACGAAGATATTAAAAGAATGTCGGAACAGAAAAAGCTTTGTCCGCAGTTTCATCTTTCTCTTCAAAGCGGGTGTGACAAGACACTTAGAGCAATGAACAGACACTATACCTCTGAGGAATATGAAAAAATAGTATGTAAATTGCGTTCTGCATTCAAGAATTGCGCTATTACAACGGATATTATGGTAGGATTTCCTGACGAAACGGACGAAGATTTCCAAAAATCGTGCGAATTTGTTAAAAAAATCAAATTCAGTCAGTCTCATATTTTTCCGTATTCAAAAAGAGAGGGCACAGTTGCTTTTAATATGGAAAATCAGGTTGATGAAAGTGTGAAAACGGAACGGGTGAAAAAAATGCTCGAAATAACAGAAGAAAGTAGAATCGAATTTATGAAAGCCCATATAAACGGAGTTTATCCCGTTTTATTTGAGCGCGAACAATCTCCCGAATATCATAACGGTCATACCCCAGATTATCTGTTCATAAAAGTTCCTAAAAAAAGTTATGAAAAAGATTTGCGTAATCAGATTTTTTATGTTAAAATAGATAGGATTGAAAATGACTATTGCATAGGTCATATTATTCAATAAAGGAGTAAAACAAAATGTCAGTATTCAGAATTTATGTTGAAAAGAAACCGGATTACGCAGTTGAGGCAGGTCATGTCCTTGCCGACGCTAAAACCGCCCTTCGTCTTGACGGTCTTAAAAGCGTAAGACTCATCAACCGCTATGATGTTGAAGGACTTTCGGAAGCTGATTTTAAGCTTGCGCTTCCTATTGTTTTTTCAGAACCTGCCGTTGATGTTATTTACAGCGAACTGCCTTCTCTCTCATCCACCGAAAAAATATTTGCGGTTGAATATCTTCCTGGTCAGTTTGACCAGCGAGCCGATTCATGCGAACAATGTATCCAGCTCCTCACACAAGGAGAAAGATGTAAGGTAAAAAATGCGAGAGTATACATTATAGACGGCGATGTTTCCGAATCCGAATTTGAAAAACTTAAATCTTATCTTATAAACCCTGTTGAAAGCTGTGAGGCTTCTCTTGAAGAGGTTGATACTCTTAAAACCGTATATAATATACCTACCGAAGTTTCGGTTCTTGATGGTTTTATATCTCTTGATGAAAGCGGGCTTAAAAAATTCATCGATGATTACGGTCTTGCAATGGATCTTGATGATATAAAATTCTGTCAGAAATATTTTGCCGAGACGGAAAAAAGAGAACCGACAATCACTGAAATCAGAATGATTGATACATATTGGTCGGATCATTGTCGCCACACCACTTTCGGTACATACATTGATAATTTCAATATAGACGCTGATTACATTGAAAAGACATTCAAGGAATATCTTGCTGTCCGCGAAGAACTTGGAAGAAGCGAAAAGCCTATCACTCTTATGGATATAGCTACAATCGCACCCAAAAAGCTTAAAAAAGACGGTAAGCTCCCCGACCTTGACGAAAGTGAAGAAATCAATGCTTGTTCTGTAAAAATTAAGGTAGATGTTGACGGAAACGAAGAAGACTGGCTTCTTATGTTTAAAAATGAGACTCATAATCACCCTACCGAAATTGAACCTTTCGGTGGAGCGGCAACATGCCTTGGCGGAGCGATAAGAGACCCCCTTTCGGGACGCTCATATGTATATCAGGCAATGCGCGTTACAGGCGCGTCAAATCCTCTTGTTCCTGTTGATGATACAATTAAAGGTAAACTTCCTCAGAGAAAGATTACAGTCGGAGCGGCCAATGGTTACAGCTCATACGGTAACCAGATAGGACTTGCAACGGGACATGTTGCCGAGGTATACCACCCTGGTTATGTTGCAAAGCGCCTTGAAATCGGTGCTGTTGTCGGAGCGGCTCCTATTGAAAATGTTGTCAGAGAAGTTCCCAAGCCCGGAGATGTCGTTATTCTTTTGGGAGGAAAGACAGGCAGAGACGGTTGCGGCGGAGCAACAGGTTCATCAAAATCGCATACTACTGCTTCTCTTGAACATTGTGGTGCAGAAGTACAGAAAGGTAATCCTCCCATTGAGAGAAAATTACAAAGACTTTTCAGAAATCCCGATGTAACAAAGATGATCAAGCGTTGTAACGACTTTGGAGCAGGCGGAGTTTCTGTTGCTATCGGCGAGCTTACCGACGGTCTTATTATAAATCTCGATAAAGTCCCAAAAAAATATGACGGACTTGACGGTACAGAACTTGCAATAAGCGAATCGCAGGAAAGAATGGCGGTTGTTGTTGCAAAAGAGGATGCTGATAAGTTCCTTAAAGCCGCAGATACTGAAAACCTCGAAGCAGTTATTGTTGCGGATGTTGTTCTCGAACCAAGACTTCGTATGTTCTGGAACGGAAAAGAAATCGTAAGTCTTTCAAGAGAATTCCTCAACTCAAACGGTGCAGAAAAACATACTGATATATCAGTTAATGTTCCGGTTCTTGCAGATTTCAAAAAATACAGCAATAATGAAGAAAGCTGGTATGCACTCGCTTCAAACCTTAATATATGCTCGCAAAAGGGACTTGTTGAAAGATTTGACTCAACAATCGGTGCAGGAACAGTACTTATGCCTTTTGGTGGAGCATATCAGCTTACGCCTACTCAGGCAATGGCTGCAAAAATTCCTGTTCTTCATGGTCAGACAAAGACCTGCTCACTCATGGGATGGGGATTTAATCCTAATATAAGTGAAAAGAGTCCGTATCACGGCGCAATTATGGCGGTTATCGAATCTATTGCCAAAGTTATTGCAGTCGGCGGAAGTTATGAAAAATGCTGGCTTACATTCCAGGAATATTTTGAAAGAACACAGAATAATCCTACACGCTGGGGTAAACCGTTTTCCGCTCTTCTTGGTGCTTTCAAAGCACAGCTTGAACTCGGATGCGCGTCCATCGGCGGAAAAGACTCAATGTCAGGAACATTTGAAAATATTGATGTTCCCCCTACTCTTGTTTCTTTCGCGGTATCTCTTGCAAACAGCGATAAGGTAATTTCTCCTGAATTTAAGGCTGTCGGAAACGATGTAGTTTACATTAAGCCTGAATTTGACGAAAATATGCTTCCTGATTTTAACAGCGTAAAGAGATGCTTTGAAAAGGTTGAAAAGCTTGTTTCGGATGGCAAAGCCGTTTCGGTATGGGCTGTTTCATTCGGCGGAATTGCCGAAGCTGTCGCTAAAATGTCACTTGGAAACAAAATTGGTTTCAAGTTTACATCAGATATTTCCGAAGAAGATATGTTCGGTGCAATAAGCGGTGCGTTTGTTATTGAAATAAACGGAAAAGCAGATGCAGGAGAAACCATAATCGGACAGACGATTATTGATTACGCAATAGATTGCGGTTCATACAAGGTTGATATGGAAAAGTTCCAGAATCTCTGGGAAAACAAACTTGAACCTATATTCCCTGTCAATGCAAAAGCAAAGAGCGATACTGCAAAGATTTATACCTTTACACCTGATAAAATCGCAAAACCTGCGGCTAAAATTGCAAAGCCGAGAGTTCTTATCCCTGTATTCCCCGGAACAAACTGCGAATATGATACTGCAAGAGTATTTGAAAGAGCAGGAGCAATACCCGAAGTTGTTGTTATCAAAAACCTTACAACAGCTGGAATTACTGAGTCCATTGAAAAAATATCCGAAAGCATGAAAAATTCTCAGATTATTATGCTTCCCGGTGGATTCAGTGGAGGAGACGAGCCTGATGGAAGTGGTAAGTTTATTACGGCATTCTTCCGTAATCCGCGTGTAAGCGAGGCTGTTATGGAACTTCTTGATAATCGCGACGGTCTTATGCTCGGTATATGCAACGGTTTCCAGGCGCTTGTAAAACTCGGACTTGTTCCTTTCGGAAAGATTGTCGATATGAAAGATGATTCACCCACTCTTACCTTTAATACAATCGGTCGTCATCAGTCGATGATGGTTCATACAAGAATTGCTTCAAATAAATCACCATGGCTTATGAATACCGAAGTCGGAGATATGCATACCATAGCAATTTCTCACGGAGAAGGAAGATTTGTTGCAAACCCCGAACAGCTTAAAGCAATGGCGGAAAACGGTCAGATTGCTACACAGTATGTAAACCTTTCAGGTGAACCTACAATAGATATAAGATTTAATCCCAACGGATCTGTTGACGCTATCGAAGGCATTACCTCGCCTGACGGTCGTATTTTGGGTAAAATGGGACACTCAGAGCGTATCGGAACAGAAATATGTAAAAATGTTCCCGGCGAAAAAGACCAGAAAATTTTTGAAAGCGGAGTTAAATATTTCGGATAACATAAAACCGTACAGATTTTATCTGTACGGTTTTTAGCTTGTATAATCCTCTATTAGCCTGCTGAGTTCTTCTTCACTATATGCAGTTATTCCTTTGTAAAGGGCATTCCTGTCAACTTCTCCAAAGCTGTTAATATAAACATCAAATATCTCTGAAGGCGCATCATCATCACCGTTGAATACAGCTAATTTCCCATTATATTCCCTTAAAATATATATCTCGCTCCTGTATGTTTCTGCACTTATTGTCTTCGCTTCCGGTTTTTTATTATTTGCGGCAATTGTTACAGTCATAACGGAAAGCGATAAAATCGCACATGAAGCAAGACATATAAGCGTCATTTTTTCCCTATTTATAAAAATCACCTCTTTTTTTATATTTTTACAATAATTGTCTGTATTAGTATTCTTGACCAAAGAAATATAATTATTCTTTATAATTTCTATATTTAATGTATTTTAATTCTTAATAAAATGTGATATAATAGATATAAGTTTATCAAAAATACAACAATCTGCATTACATAAAACATTAGGAGGAAATATGAGAAGTTCTAATGACATCAAAATCAGAAAGAGAAGAAAAAAAAGCAATCCTATACTTAAAACCCTTGCAGTAATAGGAACAACTTTTCTTTCGCTTTTTCTTATAGTAGTAATAACTCTCTGTATCGTTGCAACAGCCTTGACGGTCTATGTTATTAAGTTTATGGAAAATTCAGAGAGTGTTGACATTGACTTGTATAATCTTGATGTTATGACAACATCATTTATTTATGCCGAGGACCCTGAAACAGGCGAACAGGTTGAAATTCACCGTATGAGTCAGGACGCAAACAGAATACTTGTTTCTCTTGACGATATCCCTCAGCATGTAAGAGACGCTTTTATTTCAACAGAGGACGAGCGTTTTTATGAGCATGAAGGAGTTGACTTTAAAAGAACATTCCTCGCATTTGCAAACTATTTTCTGCATTTCTGGGATGAAAATCAGGGCGGTTCTACCATTACGCAACAGCTTGTCAAGAACATTACCGGTGACGATAAGCAGGACCCTGCAAGAAAAATGAGAGAAATTTTCAGGGCAATGAATCTTGAAAGAGAATATCCCAAGGATGTTATACTTGAGGCATATCTTAACTATATCGGATTTGGCGGAAATACCTATGGTATCCAGGCTGCCGCAAATAAATATTTTGATAAAGATGTTTCCGAGCTTACAGTTGCGGAAGCGGCTTGTCTTGCTGCAATACCTAAAAGTACAGTACAGTATAACCCTCTCGTTCATCCTGAAAATAATGAAAAAAGAAGAAATAATGTTGTTTTACCCACAATGCTTGAAAACGGATTTATTTCCTCTGAACAATACGAGGAAGCTATAAACGAGCAAATAATCTATGCCGGCCAGCATCTTGACGAAGAAACCGGAGAAATCGTTGAGGAAGACGCTGTAATTCAGGACTGGTTTGTCGATATGGTAATATTTGATGTTGCAAGAGATTTTCAGAAGAAATATGGTATAGACACTCAGGAAGAAGCAATAGCAAAAATATCAAACGGCGGATACAGAATATACGCAACGGTTGACATTGATATCCAGAAAGAGATGGAAGCAAAATACCTTGATAATTCGACATTTGCAAAAGAAACATTAAGCAATCCTCCGCAATCTGCGGCAATTATCATGGATTATAACGGATGTATCAAGGGCGTTGTAGGCGGAATCGGAAGAAAACCTAATCCTATGTGCTACAACAGAGCTACAATGGCGAAGCGTTCTATAGGTTCAACCGTTAAGCCGATTTCCTCTTATGGATACGCCCTCTATTCCGATTATATAAACTGGTCAACAGTATTCTTTGATGAACCTATTGAGGTTGTCAAGGACTGGAATACTATGGAAAAGATGAAATGGCCTAAAAACTACTCTAACGTATGGACCGGTCAGCGTTTCTTCACCTATGACGCTCTTCAGCGTTCGTTGAATACAATTCCTGCACAACTTGTTGACCAACTGACGCCTAAAACAATATTTGATTTTATGCAGAATAATATGCAAATCACTTCACTTGTTGCAGCGGACGCCGATTATTCTGCTATGACAGTAGGTGGCCTTACCGATGGTATTACTCTCCTTGAACTCGCTTCTGCATATCAGGCATTCGGAAATTCGGGAAAAATTTATAAACCTATCTCTTATTATAAGGTTCTTGACTCGAACGGAAATGTTGTACTTGACAACACAGACAACAGCTACATCCAAGCAATAGACGCCGATACAGCCTATGTTATGAATAAGCTTTTGCAAACCGTTGTATACGGTCCCTCAGGAACAGGTCGTGCCGCAAAAATTGATAATGTGGTCATTGCAGCAAAAACAGGTACATCCCAGGAATGGGTTGACCTTGCATTTGTTGGCGTTACACCTGGATATGTTTCGGCAGTATGGTATGGTTATGATGAAGCTTATAAATATGATGAGCAGACAGGCAAGTATGTTCCCAATTCGTGTAAAGACCTCTATTATTCTTCTGCTGTAGTATGGAAGAATATATTCGGTAATATTATGACCGAGAAAGATTCAGGAACTGATTTTGCTGAAAATCCCAATGTTCTTAAACTTGATTACTGTACCGTTACAGGTCTTTTGGCAGGTCCGAATTGTACTGCAAAGGCAGAAGGATACTATAAACCTACAAATATACCAAGCTTTTGTAACGGAGACCACAGCGGAACAACATATAACCTTCCGGGAGGAGAAACAACTATGGCCCCACTTGAAACTCCCGAATCGGAAAATACTCCGTCAACGGCATCTACTATTGATTTAAATTCACTTCCCCAATAAGGAGAATTATGGACAGATTAAAATTTGCTTGCCCCTGTCACTTTGGTCTTGAGAGCGTTCTGAATTTTGAAATAAAAAAAATAGGCGGAGAAGATATTTCAGTATCCGACGGAAAGGTTACATTCTACGGTGATTTTAGCACTCTCGCAAGAGCAAACATTTCACTTGCCACCGCTGAAAGAGTTCTTATTGTTTTAGCAGAATTTCATGCAGAATCTTTTGAAGATTTATTTCAGGGAGTTAAAAAAATTCCATTTGAAAACTTTATAGGAAAATCTGATGCATTTCCCGTCAAAAGCGGTCATGCACTAAACTCAACCCTGCATAGCGTACCCGACTGTCAATCTATAATAAAAAAAGCCGCTGTTGAACGGCTTAAAGAAAAATATAGAGTTTCGTGGTTTGAAGAAACGGGAGCTATATTCCCTATCCAATTTTCAATTATCAAAGATAAAGCAATTATTTACCTTGACACAACAGGCACAGGGCTCCATAAGCGTGGATACAGAAAAAATTCTAATGATGCTCCGATAAAAGAAACCCTTGCGGCAGGAATTGTTGACCTTGCAAGAGTAAAGGGAGATTCCGTTGTTTGCGACCCGTTCTGCGGTAGTGGAACCTTACTTATAGAATCAGCATATAAGGCATTGTCACTCGCTCCGGGACTAAAAAGAAAGTTTATTGCAGAAAAATGGGGATGTATTAATAGTTCAATCTGGAAAGAAGAAAGAAATTCCGCAATTGAACTTGTACGACACGATACAGCATTTAAAGCTTTCGGCTCTGATATTGACTCGGACGCAGTTCAACTGACCACTGATAATGCGGCAAAAGCAGGAGTTTCAAAAAGAATTTCATCTTCAAAGGCTGATATAAAGAACTTTAAAAATCAAAAAGGTACAATCACAATATGTAATCCACCTTATGGTGAACGACTTCTTGATGTTAAAGAAGCTGAAGAGCTTTATAAAATTATGGGACAGGTTTTTGAAGGAAGTAAAGACGCACCCTGCTATATCATTTCGCCGCATGAAGAATTTGAAAAGTTTTTCGGAAGAAAAGCAGATAAACGCCGAAAGCTTTATAATGGCATGTTAAAATGTCAGCTCTTTATGTATTATAAATGATATTATTATTTTCGTTTCAAAAAGAAAAATTCGCTCTTGACAAAATATCAAGAGCGAATTTCATTTCTAAAAATAAATTATTCTTCAGCAGGTGCTTCTTCAGTAGAAACAGCGTCAGCTTCGGGAGCTGTCTGCTCCTCTTCGGGAAGAAGTGCCCTCATAGAGATACTGATTCTCTGATTTTCAATGTCAATTTCAGTAATCTTAGCCTCAACTTCCTGTCCGACAGAAAGAAGGTCAGCAACCTTATCAACACGCTGATTAGCAATCTGAGAAATATGGATAAGTCCGTCTATTCCGGGAATAATCTGAGCAAACGCTCCGAAAGGAGTAACCGAAACAACTGTAGCCTTAACAACATCGCCAACATTGTACTTAGTTTTGAATATTTCCCAAGGATTATCTTCAGCTTTTCTATAGCCGAGAGAAATGCGATTCTTTTCTTTGTCAAGGTCCTTGATGTAAACTTCAAGAACATCGCCAACCTTGCAAATATCGGAGGGATGTTTGATTCTTGTCCAGGAAAGCTCTGTACGATGAACCATGCCATCTATTCCGCCGAGGTCAACAAACACACCGAAATCGGTAACAGACTTAACCTGTCCCTTGAATGTATCGCCAACCTTAGCTGTCTCCCAAAACTTGGCCTGAGCTTCGTTCTTCTGAGCCTTGGCAACCTCTCTGATTGAACCTACTGCTCTTCCGCGCTGTTCATTAACTTCTATAATCTTGAACTGAACTTCCTTATTAACAAGCTCTTCAAGCTTATCATCGCGACGAAGAGTTGCCTGAGATGCAGGAACAAACACTCTTGCTCCTTCGCTTGTAACAATAACTCCGCCCTTAACAACACTGATAACGGTACCTGTAAGAACTTCGCCGCTTTCTTTAGCCTTGATAATCTTGTCAAAGCCGACCATAGCGTCAACTTTCTTCTTAGAAAGTGTAACAATTCCTTCAGCGTCATTTATCTTGATAACAATAAGGTCAACCTCATCTCCAACCTTAACAATATCCTTAGGTTTAAGAGCAGGGTTATCAGTCAATTCAGAAAGAGGAACATAGCCTGTGTGCTTTGTGCCGACATCAACAATAGCTTCAGCGTCATTGACAGCAGTTATGTATCCCTTCACCCGGTTACCGGTATATATTCTTTTGAATGACTCATCAACAGCTTTCGCAAAGTCAAATTCCTCATCCATAATTTTAACATTCTCGCTCATTAGTGTTTGTACCTCCTTGATTATATATGCGGGAGTGGACGCGCCCGCAGTAATACCGACAGAATAAGAGCCTGAAAAATCAATACCGCAAAGTTCATCGGCATTTTCAATATGATAGCATTTGCAGAATTCACTACAGATTTCGCATAACTTAGCGGTATTTGAACTATCCTTTCCGCCGACGACAATCATCATATCTGAAGAAGATGCAATCCTTGCCGCCTCCGCTTGTCTGTCTGAAGTTGCATTACATATCGTATTATATATTTGCGGTTGTTCACAATGAGATTTTATGAACTCGACACACTTACCCCATAATGTACTATTATAAGTCGTTTGTGCAATAATTGCAACCTTTTTTTTGAGAAAATTTTGATTTTCTTCAAAAATTCTAACCAAATCAGCAAAATCATTAAAAACAACAGGTTCATTTAGTGCATTTCCAACAATGCCTTTAACCTCAGGATGTGATTTATCTCCTGCAATAAGAATAACATATCCTTCTTGGCTCTTTTCCTTAACAATTTTATGAATTCGTGATACAAAAGGACATGTTGCATCGATATAATCTATATTGTTATTTTCAAGCTCATCGATTACGCTCTGCGGAACCCCGTGAGAACGAATAACAACAATTTCTCCTTTATCCGCTTCCGAAACAGAAGAGATTACTCTTGCACCTTTGTTCTTTATATCTTCAACGACATCAGCATTATGAATAATAGGTCCTAATGTTGTAACTTTCTTTCCTGCATCTAAAGCGTCGTAAACAATTCCAACTGCTCTGTCAACTCCAAAGCAAAATCCTGCAGTTTTGGCAACAGTAATTTTTCTATTCATTCTCAGATATTTCCTTTGCGGTATTTTCACCCTCAACAAGTTCTGTTATTGCTGACATTATTTTTTGTTTTAATTCTTTAAGTTCTCTCGGTTCGGGATTATCTGATATTGCAAGTTCAGACGCTCTTATCGGCTTTCCGAATTTAACAACGACCTTTGCACCCGGTTTAAGCTTAGGACCTTCAAATATTATTCCAACGGGAATAACATCTCTTTGCGCTCTTGCAGCAATCAGAGCTACCCCTGTTTTTCCCCTGCCGACCTTTCCGGTATATGAGCGTGTACCCTCAGGGAAAATTACAAGATTTCTCTTTTTTTCAAGTATCTTTATAGAAGAATCAATCACTCCCATATCGCCTTTTCCTCTCTCAACAGGAAAAGCGCCCATCATTTTAATCAATAATGTAAAAAATATATTCTTGTGAAAAAGTTCCTCTTTTGCCATATATGACATAAATGTCCTTACAGGAAGAGTGATAAAAACAGGGTCAAAATAACTTCGGTGATTCGACGCGTATATATATCCGCCATCACGCGGGATATTTTCTTTTCCCTCAAAAGAAAGCTTGTACCTGCATTTAAAAATAAATGTAACAATCGCCCTTAAAATTCCATAAAGACCGTAAAGTATCGGCATTTTATTTATCCCCCAATTTAGATGATATTATACTGAGAAGTTCTTCAACTACCGACTCCTTGTCGAGAGTTGTAGTATCAAAAAGAATTGCGTCGTCGGCTTGTTTTAACGGTGCAGTCTTTCTGTGCATATCATTATAATCACGCTGATTAATTTCAGCAAGAAGTTCATTGTAATCGGGATTGTTTCCCTTTTCAACAAGCTCTTTATATCTTCTGTTCGCCCTTTCTTCGGGTGAAGCAGTAAGAAATATCTTTACTTCAGCATTTGGCAAAATAACAGTTCCGATATCTCTGCCGTCCATAATTACATTGTTCTCTTTTGCCATTTTTTGTTGTAAGTCAAGAAGAAAGGCTCTAACTCTCGGAATAGCGGAAACATTTGATGCCGCCATAGAGCATTCGGGCTTTCTTATATCCTCCGAAACATCTTTTCCGTTCAATAAAACTTTCTGAATATTATCGATATATCTCAATTCAACATTAATATCAGAAAGAACATCCGACACAGCGGTTTCATCTGTTGTTTCTATTCCTTTTTCAAGACAATATAAACCTATTGAGCGATATAAAGCTCCCGTATCTACATAAATAAATCCAAGCTTAGTTGCGGCCGCTCTCGCTATTGTGCTTTTTCCCGCCCCTGCAGGACCGTCAATTGCAATATTTATTCCCATAATATCCTCCTACATATTCATTCCTGCTACATATCCGGTCGAAAAAGCAATCTGAAGGTTAAATCCTCCGGTATATGCGTCAACATCTATCACTTCACCTGCAAAGTAAAGTCCCTTTACAAGTTTAGATTCCATAGTTTTAGGATTTATTTCATCAGTTGAAACTCCTCCGCTTGTGATTATAGCTTCATCGAGCGGTCTAAATGATTTCATTGTAAATGGAATGTTTTTCATTAGATGAACAATATTTTTTCGTTGTTCTCTTGTAATCTGATTTACCTTTATATCCATAGGAATACCCGAAAGTCGAACAAAAACAGGTATCATCTTAGATGGAAGTATCTTTGAAAGTGAATTTATAAAATCTTTGTTTATATTTTCAGAAAAATCCTTCTGTAACCTCAAATCAAGTTTTTCTTCTGAAAGCGCAGGCTTCATATCAATATAAAAGATGTATCTTTCAGGTTCATCTGTTCTGATTCTTGAACTTGCAGAAAGCACAATCGGGCCTGAAACTCCAAAATGAGTAAAAAGCATTTCCCCCATTTCAGAAAAAATCTTTTTCCCCGTATTCTTATCCACAACAGAAAGAGTAACATTTTTTAATGATAGTCCCATCATTTCAGATGGATATTTTTCTTTTGTAACAATAGGAACAAGCGATGGTTTCAGCGGAACAATAGTATGCCCTGCACTTTTGGCAAAAATATATCCGTCACCTGTCGAGCCTGTGGAATGATATGATTTGCCTCCTGTAGCAATAAGAACGCTATCTGATAAAAACCGTTCTCTCGTTGATTCGACACCAACAATTTTATTGTCGGAAATAATCAAAGCAGAAACATTTCTGTTTATGATTTCAACCCCGTAGTCCTTGGCAGTCTTTACGAGCGCATTAACAATATCAGAGCTTTTATCGCTTTCGGGAAAAACTCTGTTTCCCCTTTCGGTCTTTAACGGTACGCCTGAATTCTCAAAAAAACGCATTGTATCTTCTGAGTTAAACTGGGAAAATGCGCTGTATAAAAATCTGGGATTTGAAGGAATATTCTTTATAAGCTCATCGACAGAACAATTATTTGTAACATTACATCTTCCTTTTCCTGTTATGAGAAGCTTTTTTCCAAGAATGGAATTCTTTTCAAATAAGAGTACCTTCTTCCCTATCCCTGCGGCTGTAACAGCAGCCATAAGTCCTGCCGCTCCTCCGCCTATTATTATAGCGTCATATTTCATAAAAGCTTTATTTCCTCATCATCGCTATGCTTTTCATAAACATCGTATTTATCCCAGATATCCTCAAGACATTCAAAGTTTTTCTTTATTTCGTCCTGTTTTTTTATTCCTATTGCAATTATAAGTGCATTAATAAGACTCATCGGAGCGACAAGAGAATCAACGAATGATGCCATATCGCTTTTAGCAAGAAGTGTGTGTGTAGCACTTTCAGCGATAGGGGAATTTTTACTATCTGTTATAGCAATAACTTTTGCCCCGTTTTCCGATGCAAAATTAAGAGCCTTTGCAGTCTGTTTGGAATATCTTGGAAAGCTTATGCCTATCATAACATCGCCTTGTTCGATACGCATAATTTGTTCAAACATTTCACTCATACTGGCTGTATTTATAAAACGGGCATTTTCAAACATAAGATTAAAATAATATGCCAGAAATCTTGCAAGAGCCGAAGCGCTTCTTGTACCGACAATATATATTCTTTTTGCCGATATTATCGTATTAACGGCATTATAAAATTCATCCTTATCACATTCTTCAAGAGTCTTTCTTATTTTATCGATATCAGAATTAAGTATTTTTTCTAAAACATCATCTGAATTCATTCTGTCAGTCGTAGCTTCTATTCTTTGGATAGAAGTAAGTTTATTTCTGATTATATCCTGCAAAGCAGTCTGAAATTCGGGATATCCCGAAAAGCCGAGCTCTGTCGCAAATCTAACAACAGTAGACTCGCTCACTCCGACAGTTGTCCCCAATTTAGCCGCAGTTGCATAAGCCGCTTTTTCATAATGTTCCAGAATATATTCGGCAATTTTTTTATGACCTTTTGAAAGATTGCCCATATTATCTCTTATCTGAACAAATAAGTCGTTCTGCATTTTTAAAATTCCTCCCTATCAGTTCCAAAGACTATTCTGTAAGTTGATAATATTTTTTCGGATTTCATCGGTTTTATTATCATCAATTTTATAATCATCACCGAATTTATATATGTAGTCCCCTTCTTTTGCGCCATCAGGCAGTTTACATTTTTTTATTTCAAAATGTGTTCCGTCATCATCTTCAATAACAGCAATCAAACCTTCAAATCTTTCGATAATCATAATTTATTCTCCTTTTTCAGAAAAGAATCTGTATCCGCCATTACCATCCATCTCACATACAATTGTTCCTTGAAAATCAGTGCGATAGATATTATCGGTAAATAATCCAAGCCTTTCAATCGTGCTTGAATTCGGGTGACCGTATGGGTTATCTGCGCCGCACATTATTACACAATATTCAGGCGAAACAGCGGAGAGATATTTCTCTGTTGATGAAGATGAGCTTCCATGATGAGCAACATTCAAAAGATCGACGTTAATATCAGCGCCGCTTTCAAGAATGTCATTTTCTTCATCCTTAGAAGCGTCGCCACCAAATAAAGCGGTATTATTTCCATACCTAAGGACGCATACTACAGAATAATTGTTAAGGTCATCGCTTACACTTTTAATCGGAGCAACAATTGTAAAAACTGCGTTGCCGAGAGAGTAGCTTTCTCCCGCAACTGCTTTCGTAAGACCTTTTCCGTTATTCTTTACTGCATTTAGAAAATTATAATAGCTGTCGCTTGCGGGAACAAGTTCATCCGGAATTACAGGAGCAATAATTGTATCTACGGGGAATGTTTTTATAATATCGGAAAGAGCTCCGATATGGTCTGAGTGAGGATGAGTTGCAATAACATAATCAAGTTTCTCAACACCAAGAGAATTAAGATAACTGACAACCTTTGAACTATACTCTTTTTCGCCTGCGTCAATAAGCAAATATTGATTTTCGGAAGAAACTAAAATACACTGACCCTGACCTACATCAATAAAATGAACAACTGTTCCCGAAAAATTTTCAGCAATAGTCTTATCATATAACCCGACAGCCTGGGAAACCCCTCTGTATGTAACTATTCCGAAATAATCAAGCAACCAAAAAAGAACAAACAGCAAAAGACAGATAACTGTCAAAACAAGCTTTATCTGCGATTTTAATTTTCTTTTGCTGAGTTTTTTTGCCATATTTATTATCCTTAAAATTATTGTTCAGTGTTTTCAGATGAAATATCGGTTCTGAGCTTTCTTTCATACCACTGCTCTTTTGAAATAAGAATATTCCTCGGTTTTGAGCCTTCAAAGCCGCTTATTATTCCCATACCTTCAAGCTCGTCTATTATTCTTGCCGCACGGGCGTAACCGAGTTTAAGCTTTCTTTGTAAAAGAGAAGTCGAAGCTTGTCCTGCTTCAATAACAACATCTATAGCCTTGTTTATTATTTCATCATCACCCGATGAAGAAGAAGCCGCAGAAGAAGTATCTTCAGTTTTCTCACCTTTAACGGCAGGCATACTGTTTTCTATCTCTTCCATAACATTATCATCATATTGAGCTTTAGCTTCATTCTTAATAAATTCGACTACTTTTTCAATTTCATTATCCTTGACATAACAGCCCTGAACTCTTCGCGGCTTTGAAAATTCCTGTGGATTATAGAGCATATCTCCATATCCAAGGAGCTTTTCTGCTCCGCCCGTATCGATAATTGCGCGGGAGTCAACCTGAGATGAAACCATAAGTGCAATTCGGCTTGGGATATTTGCCTTAATAAGTCCCGTAACAACATCGACAGTTGGTCTTTGGGTAGCAATAACAAGATGCATTCCCGCGGCACGCGCCATCTGAGCAAGACGGCATATAGCGTCCTCGACTTCGTTCGATGCCGCCATCATAAGGTCGGCAAGCTCATCGATAAGAATAACAATCTGAGGAAGCTTTTCCATTCCTTCTGTCTTTTCAGCAAGAGCATTGTAGCTTGTAAGGTCTCTTGCATTATTATCAGAAAATATCTTATATCTTTTGAGCATTTCCTGAACAGCCCAGTTAAGAGCACCTGCGGCTTTTCTCGGGTCGGTAACAACAGGAATAAGCAGATGCGGTATTCCGTTATATTTCGGGAACTCAACCATCTTGGGGTCAACAAGAATAAGCTTTACTTCATCGGGAGAAGCATTCATAAGAATACTCATGATAAGCGAGTGAGAACATACGGATTTACCTGAGCCTGTCGTACCTGCAATAATAACATGCGGCATCTTCGCTATATCACCGACAATAACATTGCCGTCGATATCTCTACCCACAGCTATTGCTAGCTTGCTCTTTGAGCTTTTGAATTCTTTGCTTTCAATCAGTTCTCTGAAAAATACAGTATCTCTTATTTTATTGGGAACTTCTATTCCTACTGCCGCTTTTCCTGGTATGGGAGCCTCTATTCTGACTCCAGTTGCCGCAAGATTCAGAGCAATATCATCTGCAAGACCTGTTATTTTTGATATTTTTACTCCCGCAGAAGGCTGAAGTTCAAATCTTGTAACACTAGGTCCTCTATGTATATCAACAATTCTTGTCTGAACTCCAAAGCTTTTAAGGGTATTGACAAGTGTATCCGCCTTTGTTTTAAGTTCTTTTTCGGCTTCAGCGTCCGATGCTTTTCCAACCGGTTCGTCAAGCAGAGAAGTCGGCGGATAATTATACTTCTTGATTACAGTTGTATCATCGCCCTCAAAAAGTTTTGTCTGACCGGTCTTGTCGATAATAGCCATATCTTCTTTTTCAGGAGCTTTATCTGGAATTTTTTCCTCGGTTTTATCAATAGTTTTTTCGGCAGTCACGGGAGATGAAGTACCGGCCGCTTTTTTAACTATCATATCAATGTCATTTGCCTTTTTATTAACTTCGGTCTTGACTTCTTCTTTTATAACCTTCTCCGCTTGTTCAGTCTTATCACACGATTTATTTTCAATAATCGGATGAGATTTAGGCTCAACCGGAATAGGTATATCTATATTTTCGAGTTTAGGCTTTCTCGCTTCAGGAGGTAACGGTTCATTCGGAGGAAGCTTTCCTGCTTCTTTAAGCTTTCTTTCTCTTTCAGAGGCGCGTCTTTCCGCAGCGGTAATGTCGGCTTCGTTTGCGGCATTGACCGCTTCTTTTGCCTTTATAAAGGGTTTTGCAAGAAATTTGAATAAAGAAATAAGATTAAGATTAGTAAGTAGCATTATAGAAGCGAATGTAAGTATTACAACAATTATTGAAGCTCCTATATTTCCAAAAAGAGCCAAAAGCGGAACGCCGATAACAATGCTCATAAAGCCTCCGCCCATAAGTGCAGTTCCGTTTTGATAAAGCTGTTTCGATAGTTCATTTATGGGTAATATCTCATCGTTTCCGAATGTAAAGATATGCGTCATACCGCAAATAAGCACAATGAGAGCGAAACCTTGTATAAGCTTTCCCACAACTGCCTTACCGGACCTGTCGCAAGCTATCATTATGGAAGAATATATGAGTATAACAGGAACAAGAAAAACTCCTATTCCGAATAATCCCCTGACAAAATTATGTAGTGCAAGCCAGGCAGCTTGTCCCTCTATAATCGACATTAAAAAAACAAGTATTCCTGACGAAAAAAGAATAACAGACCACAATTGTCCCGAATTTTTTTCTTTTGTTTTCGATTTTGATTTTGAAGAAACGGTTGATTTCTTTTTTGTTGCCAAATTAAGCCCTCATTTCATATCTCTATAATAAATCTGTAATCGTAGATTTTTTCACATATTCCGACAGCAATTGTAGCTACTCCTAAAATAAGAGTATAAAATGAAAAAATCTTAAAGCGATTTTTCGCAACAAGCCATTTTATCAACTTTATTGCAAGTACTCCCGCAATCGCAGAAACAATAAAACCTATTACAAGCGGAAGAATTTGAATTTCTGCAATCGCGTCCGCGCCTATATCATTTATAGAGAGCAACGCTCCCGCAGCTATTACAGGTATACCCAGAATAAAGGAATATTCAACTGCGGAATCTCTTTTTAATCCACAAAAAAGCGCAGAACTTATTGTAGAACCTGAACGGGATATTCCCGGCACAAGAGCTATACCCTGAAATATTCCTATAGTCAGCGCAGATGCGAAATTCACTTCGCCCGAGCTTTTATGACCGGAAACACATTTATCAGCAAAAAAGAGAAGTATAGAAGTATATATAAATGCGCACCCTTCAACTATTATATCTTCGTCCGACGATAACGATGTAAAAAAATCCTTAAAAACATAAAAAGCAAAAAGAGGAAGTATAGAAACTATTATCATAATGATAAACCGTCTGTCTGGATTCATTTCATTTATCTTGAATTTCCCAGTGAATATATCTTTAATCATGTGAAAAAATTCTTTTATTAGATTCCATATAGTCTGACGGAATACAACAAAAACCGCTAAAAGCGTTCCGAGATGAAGAATAAGAGTCATCATAACTCCGCCTTCGCCGTCTATCCCGGTAAAATGCTGAAAAAGCGACAAATGACCTGAGCTTGAAACAGGCAAAAATTCTGTAAAACCTTGTATCAGCGCCTGAAGAATTGCTTCGATAACAGACATAATATATCCCCCGATAATAATTGTAAAAAATAAAGAATAAAATCTTTTATCATACATTGATATTATACCAATAAAATACAAAAAAGTCAAACCAATTCATTAAAACAAAACACGGAATACAAAGAAAACACATTGATTTTTCTTTGTATTCCGCACTAATTTTGTCATTCTGTAATATATTTGGCATATCCTGCTTCAAGAAAAGCGCTTACAGCCTCACTTATGTCTCCTGCTGTTCTGTCCTCAAGCATAACCTCAGGGACAATTACAGTATTATCCAACATTTCTGAAACTATCCGCATGATAATCTTTGTCTTTTCATTAATATTCATATCGGATAAAATAAATTCCTCGCCATTATATGAAATTTTATTGCCTATTTTATCATAGTCAATGACAACGACAACAGCTGTGAGCGGAATTTCGTTATCATTTTTTGAAAGAAGCTCATCTTCTCCGTTTAATATTTTAGACGCTGTCGTTTTATACATAGTCATAGGAGCACAATCAGAAAAAATCATTGCCGTTTCATAAAGAACCGTCCCTCTTAATTCTTCGTTTCTTATTGTATCGCCTATATATCCGTAATCTGAATTTCTGAATTCGGGGAAAATCACATCAGAAACTATAATACCGTCAAATCCCGCAACAGATATTTCTTCCGAAATCTGAGAAAAATAATTTTTAGCGGACGCCGAAAAAGGAGAAATCCATGGTTTTCCTCCGTTCTCAACGGTATTATCATACCACGAAGATGTTGAGCCCTCAAACATATATCCGGCAGTTTTTTCACTTTTCGGGGCAAGATTGTCATACAGAGTGCTTATTTCCGCTATTGCGGTCATACCCGAGCCTTTAATCAAAGAAGAAATTTCTTCTGCTGAAAGTTCTGAGGAAATAATATCCGGATTTTTCATGGCTATATCAGCTTTTGTGGAATAGTAAACTCTTCCGCCCCGTTCTTTAATCGGAACGACCACTGCGGTATATCCATCAATTTTTGCACTGTTTACCGCTGCGGTCAGGGACTCTCTGTCTTTCATATCTGCGCCGTCAAGCGTATAAGCCGACCATCCCCCCGATGAATTCAAGGGAGAATGTGATGTTAGTGAAGTTGTACTGCTATCACCGTTCTGACTATCATCGGAGGTTATTTCCGGCGGTGTCCACGGTTCTGAAGAAGAATCCTTCTGAGGAGGATTCTTAATATAGTTTACTATTGGTTCACCGATACAATATCCTAAAAAAACGAGAACGGCCGCAATAATAAATGTTATGACCAATGCAGCAATTTTTCTTCCTTTGGACATTCGCTTATGACCGTATAAGCTGCTGCTCCTTACAATTTTTTTCCTTTTATTATACTTATACGACACAGTTCTCACATCCTTTAAGAAAAATCAAATGCTATATTACAATTGTTCCCCCGGAAAGACCGTAAAATGCCATAGCAAGTATTCCCACATAAATATATGTTATGGGTAATCCACGAAAGCTTGGAGATATATCCTCCGAATATAGCCGTTCATATACAGCGGTAACGAGAAAAGCGGCAATTATAAAGCCAAGTCCTGTTCCCAGAGCATATGCAACATACTCAATAAGACTCTTTTCAGTAAGGGCATTTGTAAACAAAGCTCCCAAAACCGCACAGTTGAACGCCGAAACATGAATAAACTTCTTTATCGATAAGAAAAACGGATAGGCAAGTTTCCAGATAACAAGAAGTGTAATCGTGTAGACCGCGCCGATTATAAGGACATATATGAGTGGCATAAACAAATAGCTGTATTCATTATCTTTGAAGAAATAATCCGCAAAATAAGAAAGAGCGCTTGAAACAACGGAAAAATATGTTATACAAAGACCAAAACTAAAAAATTGCTTTTTGCTTCTTGCAGCTAAAAAAAGTGTACTTGTTCCGAGAGCCTTTGAAAAAACGGTATTCTCTATAAGTATTGCGGTAAGCGAAATAAGAACCGCATTTATTATTACATCCATCAGGAATTACTCCTTATAATAAGTTTGATTTTCTTTAATAATGCGGCAAGAATTCCAACAACAATAAAGCCGCCGAATGTAGTTGAAAGAAACGGAAGAGTGAAATGTATTCCGATTATTTTGTCGCCGATAGCTCCTGTTGCAAATATTTCCCTTACAAATCCGACGATTATTGCAACTACATCAAAGCCCAGGACATAGAAAAACACTTCGGCAAGCATTCTCAATTTATCAAGCTTGAAAAAATGTATCTCAGACCGAGTAATAATCAGCGAATTGGTTATTAGGAGAGGAAACATTATACCCAAAGATGAAAACTGTTGTTCCATAAATGAATCGGCAAAAACAGCAACAGGTACATACACCATAGCCGCGATTACAGTATATAATATAATACGAACAGCATAAACCATATCTCTCGGAACAAAACTTGAAATAAGCACCGTCAGAAAAGTTATCAGACTGAAAGCTATGACAAGTGCAAATGCAGACTGAACGGTTGTTGCCGAAACAATAATAGGAGCAACAACAAGTCCGCTTGCAAGAACTGTATTTTTCATAAAGAGTCCGTCAAAAATAGTCTTGTCAAACTTTTTTGAAGGTTTATTGTTTTCCATCGTTTACCTCCGATACAGGTGTGGATTTATTCTTAAAAATTTTTCGTTTGATTTTTCTGAACTCTCTTCCGAATGAAAAAGCGCTTTTGTCAAGGGCAATTCCAATAGGTGCCGAAATAATTAAGGCATATAATATAGAATTTTCAACATTACCGACAACCTGAAACACTATTGTCAGAACGCCTATGATCATTCCATATAAAAGTCTGGATGTTTTTGACTGAGGAACGGTATAATAATCACATGCAAAAAATAGCATGGCAAAAAGTACAGAGCCACTCGCAAGTTCATAAAATACCGCAGAGAAAGCATCGCTTCCAAAAAATCTGAAAATATATGACAGAACAGCTATTGTACCTGTTCCGCCAAAAAATGTCAGAAATGAAGCCGAACGCCTACACATAAGAACTATTGCGCAAACAAAGATAAGAACAATGTGAGTTGCACCCATCGGACCTGTAAACTTGCCAAGAAAAATATCGACATTACTTACAGAAGGATTTGAAGCGTAATCAAGAACCTGAGTAAGCGATGGTGAAACCGAAACAGAAACATCAGCAGACAGAGGGAGCACTTCTCCCGGCTTGGGATAAAGTAATACTTTACTTCCCCAACATATTGAAGTAAGAACAAATCCTACCACTACCGGATTAAAAATCGTCTTTCCTTTGCCTCCGAAAAAATGCTTGCCAATTGTTAATGAAAGAATATCTGCAACGATAACAATAGAATAAGAGACAGAAGCCGGCATCATAAGAGCCATAAGAATTCCTGAAAGCGGAACAGAAAAATCTGAAAAATCATATTTTTCTCCGCGGAGTTTTACACATACTATATCTGTAACATACGCTGTCAAAACAGAAATCAATGTAAGAATAAGCGTTCTGGGACCATAATAATAAAACGACATAAAAACAAGAGTGAGTGATACCAGAAGCATATCTATAACTGATGATTTTTCTGTTTTCTTAGAAAGCAGGTTATGCATTTGAATATCCTTTCTGTAAAGCCGAGGTGATATTTTGACATCAACATTAATAAGCAACTCGACAATAAAAATTTTTTTAACAAACGAAGATATGAAAGATTACAATATCAAGTTTGATGACCTTGACAAAGAGAGCCACGAAACAAAATTGTTTTTATTCAGACTTATTGATGAAGTCAAAGAAAACAACGATATAGATCTGAGCGGAGAAAAGCTTTATATTGAGGCGTTTGAACAAGCCAACGGATGTTGTCTTATCTATATATCGATAAGAGGAGAAAAGTTCAAAAAGAAAGAGAAGCTGTCAACAGACCTGATTTACGAATTCAGAACCCTTTCGGACGCAATTTCTGCCAGCAGTGCATTATGGAACAATCAATGCCATTTATTCAGAGAAAGCGAATTTTTATGTTCCGAAAATAATTACAGACTCATAATCAAAGCATATTCAAGAGCTGAGAAAAGACTTTGTAACTGTCTTTGCGAATATGGCTGCGAAATCGGAGATGATGAGATATCAGCGTCTGTTACAAGAGAGCATTATACAATGCTTATTGACAAAAACGCGGTCGAGATGTTGTCATTGCTTAATTGACTTGATTTCATTAACAGTTTTTGCCATATCTTCCGACTTAAAAAGATAGGTGCCTGAAACAATATCATCAGCTCCCGCCTCGATTGCAGTTCGTGCTGTAAGTCCGTTTATTCCCCCGTCAACCTGAACAATGCAATCATATCCGTTAGCGATAATAGCTTCCTTTAAAATCGTTACCTTTTCCATCGTTGACGCGATAAAACCCTGTCCACCGAATCCCGGTTCAACACTCATAACAAGTGCGTTTTGTAAATACGGAAGATACTCAAGTATAATATCAACAGGAGTAGCAGGCTTAACGGTTAACCCTGCTTTTATTCCCATAGAATGAATTTTGTCAATCGTTAACTTTATATCGCTGTCGCTCTCTGCATGAAATGTTATCATATCAGCACCAGCTTCAACAAACGCTCCGATATACTTTAACGGATCTTTAATCATAAGATGAACATCAATAAACATATCGGTTATTTTTGAAAGACATTTCAGAACAGGTATTCCAAAAGAGATATTGTCAACGAAAATACCATCCATAACATCGAAATGAATACGGTCTGCACCGGATAATTCTATCCTTTTAATCTCATTTTTTAAATCTGTCAAATCTGCGCTGAGTATTGACGGAGATACGGTAATTCCCACGGTAATTCCCCCAAAAATAGATACAAATATGCAATAATATTATATAACACAATCCCACTATCGTCAACAATAAATATAAATATTTTACCTTTTTAATAAAAAAGAGGTCAAATGCCCTATTTTTTTAAGACATTTGACCCTTTATATATTTTTAAAGCGGAAAGGTACCTTTATATTCGGAAGCTCCCCTGTGGGCGCTTAACGCGCCACTTCCGAAAGTAATGTTTACCGCTTACATTATATTTTATGCAGAATACCGAAATGCGCAACAACATAGGAGCGTGCCGTAAAAATTACAATCCCAATCCTCCCCGTATATTCAACCATAAATCTGTCAGGATAAAAATATAACAGGGAAAATTCCTGAAACTTTATCAAATAAAAGCATAATTAGAGGTATTGTAAGTATTGATAAAACTGTTGATACAGTTATTATCATCGAAGCATACTCAGCGTTCTTTTCATACATCCTTGACATCATAAGCGTTGATGACGCAGTAGGACATGCTGTTGCAATTATATTGGCAATAAGCAACGCTTCAAAAAGTTCATTTTCTGCTTTAATGAACATAAATATTACAAGCATTACCACGGGAACAGCTACAAGTCTTAATGCTGAAACGGCAAAAATCCTGATGTTCTTCAACGCATCTGCAAGACTGGTTCTTGCAAGATATATTCCTGTTACAATCATTGCCAAAGGAGTATTAACCGCCGCCAGAAAATTTATAGGCTGTGATATAATGGAAGGAAGCTTTATCGAAAACAGGAATATTATCAGTCCTATTACAATGCTTATTATCGGTGCAGATTTGAGAACATTCAAAATATCTCTTCCGTTCATTTTTCCTTTCATCAGAGAGACACCGTATGTCCATGTGAAAAGATTGAAAACCGCAACATATGTGCTTGCATAAAATACACCTATGTCCCCTACAACCGCTTGAATAAGAGGAATTCCCATAAATCCGCAGTTACTGAAAACAATAGCAAAGCGTTCGACTATATACTCCCCTTTTTCAGGATTTTTTCTGATAAATAATGTCGCTATAATAACTCCGATTATATTACTTAAAAAAGCAAGCGTGGCAGAAATAATAAGTCCCTTGGCAAGACTTGGGTCATATTCAATCTGAAAAGCATGAAGTATGACGCATGGATTAACAACAAGCATGAGAAATCTTGACAGCTCCGCACCAACGCTTTCGGAAAGCATTTTCTTTTTGTAGCATAGTATTCCTATTGCCATTATGATAAACATAATAGCAACCTGAATAAAAACATTTAACGCTATTGACATTTTATTATCTCCTAAAAATCAAGTTTGCCTATGTTTTTATCCTGTGCAAAGGTAGAAAAATTATACAAGAATAATACCTGTGTATATTCATCCGTATCAATGATCTCATTGTAAGAGGTATCTATATATCTCATATCAAGCATTGTAATTTCAGAATAATGCTGACACAGAAAAGGAATATATGAATTTGCATATGAATCTTTTATCACAAGCAGCTTATCGTCTGTTTTAAGATTAGTTTTTACTGTTACTACCGGCTGATTCTGCCCGCCGAATACAGAATACTTATCTTTTTTATCAAGGTATTCGCGGAAATAATATGAGTCAAATGTCTTTGTTTCCTTCCCTGTCTTTACTTCAACAGATTCAATCTCAATTCCCGAGGATGTATAATAAATGTCAAGAATATCAGGTTCTATACCATCGTAAAGTGTTTTTGAATAGAATGTTCCCCTGAAATCTGAAGACGCATGTTCAATATTATAATTATCCCATAATATGGGAGTAAACCCCATATCATAAACAGTAGAAGCATAGGTATAATACGCCCCGAGAGTTGTCCAGTGATGGTCGGTACGATAAAAAATATATTCATCTTTTTCAGAATTTAAAGCGGTAAATGCATCAAGAGCAATTATATCTTCTGATAATTTTGAATAGATATCGCTTATTTCTTTTTTCTGGTCTATATTCGGATATTTTGAAGGATATATTGCAGCTGATGTAGGAACTACCATGACAAATGTCTGAAGTCCTGTATCCTTGCTGAAATTATTTATTGCAGAAACGCTCTTTGCAATCGCGTCATAATTCGGAGCATCAAGCTTTTCAACCATTCTGCCGTCATTGATATAAACACTGTTAATCTCTTTTTTTCCGCTTATAAGTTCCATTTCTGTTTTGGCTTTTATCCAATCAGTTCTTCCGATAAAATGATCCGAAAAATAGTTTTCTGAATTTTTCATAAAGCTTCTGTCAAGAACAGATGAAAGACTAAATTTAGGTTTTTTAGCAAGAACTCTGTTTTCTATTTCAGAAAAATCGTTTTTAGGAAGAAATATATTTACAATAGGTAAAATTGTTATCAATCCAAAAAATAGATAAAAACTAAGTATTTTAGGGAGATTATTTTTAATTCTTCGTTTCGTATCTGGTTTCATAAAAATCTCCTTTCTAAAATCTGAAATACAAAAACGGATTATATGTTGCATTAACAAGAAAGGCTGTGCAGATCAGCATAAGCATAAGCTGAACAAATGGTGCCGACCATGCAATTACGGCTTTATT
>CALZLD010000005.1 GCA_945788225.1 uncultured Clostridia bacterium | reverse complement strand
AGAGCCTAACTCCGTATTATCGTCAAGACCTGCCGTGTCGATGATAACAACGGGACCTATCGGCAAAAGCTCCATCGGCTTGAAAACGGGGTCTGTGGTCGTCCCCGCAACGGGAGAAACAAGCGAAACCTCCTGCCCTGAAATAAGGTTTGCAAGAGTTGACTTTCCTGCGTTGGCAGAGCCGAAAATGCCTATGTGAGTTCTCATTGCTTTCGGAGTCTGGTTCAGTTCGCTTACCATAAAAAGTCCCCCTTAAAATTAAAATCTGAAATCTCTCTGTCCGTTTTCGATATTTTTAAGATTTTCCTTGCATACTTCCCTTACCTTTTCCTTGGGAACATTCATAAGCTCCTGTTCAATAAGCTTTTCGCCTATTTCTCTTGTTTTGGGAGAAGCGTAGTCCATAAGGAATTCCTTTAATGTCATAAGTGCGTTGGGGTGACAGCAGTTCTGTATCTGTCCTGCTTTGCAAAGGCTCATAAATCTGTCGCCCGTTCTTCCCTCACGGTAGCAGGCTGTGCAGAACGAAGGGATATATCCGCTTTCCATAAGCCAGCAAACAACCTCGTCAAGCGTTCTCTGGTCCGAAACATCAAACTGCTCGGTATCGTGAGGACGCTCTTCCTCGCAGTATCCGCCCACAGAAGTTCTTGACGCTCCGCTTATCTGCGAAACTCCAAGACGGATAACCTTTTCACGAACTTCCTGGCTTTCTCTTGTCGAGATAATCATTCCCGTGTATGGAACGGAAATTCTCACAAGGGCGCAGAGCTTTGCAAAAATCTCATCGCTTATGCTGTTGTCAAAGGCTGTCGGGTCGATATCGTCAGCGTGCTTTATTCTCGGCATACTGATAGTGTGAGGGCCTACTCCGTGAACAGCCTCAAGGTGTTCCGCGTGCATAAGCAATGCGGCAAATTCATATCTGTAAAGCTCAAGACCATAAAGAACGCCGAGACCTACATCGTCAATACCGCCCTCCATTGCTCTGTCCATAGCCTCGGTGTGATAAGCATAGTCGTGCTTAGGTCCTGTCGGGTGAAGCTTTTCATAGCTTTCCTTGTGGTATGTTTCCTGGAAGAGAATGTATGTACCAATACCGGCCTCTTTCAGCTTTCTGTAATTTTCAACGGTAGTTGCCGCAATATTTACATTTACCCTGCGGATAGCGCCGTTCTTGTGCTTTATTGAGTAAATTGTCTTTATGCTTTCAAGGATATATTCTATCGGGTTGTTGACAGGGTCCTCGCCTGCCTCGATAGCGAGCCTCTTATGTCCCATATCCTGCAAAGCTATTACTTCGTTTCTGATTTCCTCCTGCGTGAGCTTCTTTCTTGCAATATGCTTGTTTTTGAGGTGATACGGGCAGTAAACACAACCATTCACGCAATAATTTGAAAGATAAAGCGGAGCAAACATAACTATTCTGTTGCCGTAAAAATCCTTCTTAATCTGTTCTGCAAGAGCGTAAATTTCCTCGATTTTTTCAGGGATTTCACAAGCAAGAAGCACCGACGCTTCTCTGTGAGAAAGACCTTTTCTAAGCTTTGCCTTTTCTATTATCTCATCGATAAGAGCGACATTTTCCTTGTTTTTGTCAGCGTAGTCAAGGGTTTCAAGAACCTCCTCGTGACAGATAAATTCCTCTGCTTTAAGCGACTTGGGATTGTACATAGTTTCATTCTCCTTTTATTTTTTCTGAATTGCCGATTTTGCCGAAACGCCCTCGATTTTTCCGAGCGTACCTGCAAGGGCGCTGATTTTGTCGGCGTCGGCGTCAACAATAAGCGATATTACCGAACATTTTCTGTCTCGGTATGGTAGTCCCAGCCTTGCGGCTATCATTCCCCGATATTCGTGAAGAATTTCGTTGACTTTCGCAACGGCGTCCTCCGACTCGATGATAATTCCTATAACACCTATGCGATTTTCCAAAAAAACGCCCCCTTTCAGATACAAAAAGCGCCTCTTTCCGAAGAAAAGGCGCGGCAAAATAACGCATATACAATGCGGTGATTTTTTATAAAAAGCCTGCCGATTATCCGGAACATCCGCACAACCCGATGGTTTATTTTAAAGTAACCGATACGCAGATAAAATCCGCAACATCCGTTAAAGACATTATACTACCAAATCTTTCAAAAGTCAACAAATTACAGCAAAAATAAAAAAAGCGCCGACAAAATCGACGCTTTTTGATATATGTGTTTTGTAATTAGTCGCTTACATAAGGGATAAGTGCAAGATGTCTTGCTCTCTTTATAGCGATTGTGAGCTCTCTCTGATGATAAGCGCAAGTGCCTGTTACACGGCGGGGAAGAATCTTTGAACGCTCTGTCATGCACTTCTTGAGCTTTGCTATATCCTTATAGTCTATCTTTTCGGCACGGTCAACGCAGAACTGACAAACCTTTTTACGAGGCTTTCTCTGCATACGGTTTCCGCCCTTGTTTTCTCTTTCCTGTCTTTCCATTACAAAACCCTCCTTTTTTCAAGATTAAATCGAAGCATTAAAACGGCAGGTTGTTGTCGCCGATGATTTCTTCAAATTCGTTGAAATTACCGATAGTAAGTTCATCGGATTTCTGAACTGTCGGTTCGGGAGCTTCCTGCTTCGGTGCCTGGAAATTTCTGTTTTCTGCATAATTTCCGTTTCCGTCGGAAGTTTTCTTTGAGTCGCCAAAGTAAACCTGGTCGGCATAAACTTCCATAGTGTAGTGCTTAACATCGGGGTATTTCTTGTCATTGTATGAACCTGTTCTCAGATTTCCTTCAACAACTATCATACTGCCTTTTCTGAAGTATCTGCTGACAAATTCAGCGGTCTGTCTCCAAGCAACGACAGTGATAAAATCAGCCTGTCTTTCCTGTCCCTGTGCGGCAAAATTTCTGTCGCACGCAACAGTAAATCTGCATGTGCTGACATTTGAAGCTGTCTGTCTGAGTTCCGGGTCGGCAGTGAGTCTGCCCATAAGAATAACCTTGTTTAACATAAAATTACCCCCTTGACGCTTACTTTACTGTGATGAGTGAACGAAGTACGCCGTCTGTGATCTTTACGATACGGTCGAGTTCAGCAGGGAAATCAGGCTTGCAAGTAAATGTGTAAAGCACATAATAACCCTCTGTTTCGTCCTCAATAGCATAAGCAAGCTTGCGCTTTCCCCATTCGTCAACGGATTCAATTGTTCCGTTAGCTTCGATCAGAGCCTTGAACTTTTCAACGAGAGCCTTAACGCCTTCGTCGCCGAGCTTTGTGTTGAAAACGAGCATTGTTTCATAGGTAGCTGTTACCTTTGCCATTGTTTTTACACCTCCTTCTGGATTACGCCCATATTCATATATGAGCAAGGATACTAAATTATTTTACCAAACTTTGTATTGTTTGTCAATAGCCTTTTTAAATTTTTTATATGGATATTTTAACCTCTTTGCCAAGGCGGAAGGAATACACAACAGCCTCCTTGACTTTTTTGTCATAGATAGCTTCAAGCGCCGCTTTATAGAGAATAAGCTGCGGAGCATATTCCTCCCTCAATGCGTTTTCGTCCTTTGACGAGTCGGTTTTATAGTCTACAACAACAATTCCGTCATCCTCTTCAAAAAGGCAGTCGATAACGCCCTGCAACATTCCGTCCGTTCCCGAATATATGTCAAGCAGTTCCCTCGGCGCATTTATATCTGAAATTTTCAAAAGAAACTTTCTTTCTCGTTCAAGCTTTGTCGCCGACTTCATTCTTTTAAAAAGTTCCGACTTGAAAAATCTTTCGATAAGCGGAATTTCTATTGCCGTACTTTCCTTATTGCCCAGAAGCCCAAGAGAATAAAGTCTGTCACGCTCATCTGAAACATTCTTTTCCGCCGAGAGCATATCGCAGTACTGCATAAAAAGGTGAGTGGCCGTTCCTTTTTCTGCGCCCGAAAGCTTTCCCTCGTGGGTGGTAAACTTCGGTCTTTTGAGCGTTATCTCGTTATGCTCCCCGACTATTTCGGTAACAGTAAGCTTTGAAGCAGTTTCGGAAAGCCTTTTATCATACTCAAAGGCAAGTCTTTCCGAAAGCTCTTTAAGCTTTTCCTTATCGGCTGTGAATTTCTTTCTGCTTATCTGCTCTGTTCCACTTTCTTCGGGGAAGGTGAAAACAACATTCGGTAAATTTTCCGAAACGGGCAGATTTTCAGGGTACATTCCGCGCAGAAAAACGCTGTCCTTGTGTAACAGCAGAGCGGCAACTATCCAGTCGGACATACTCTCCGCCTTTGCTGCAAGAGAAGAAGTCACACCGCCGTTTGCTCTTATCGACATCGCCGCTTTCTTGACGGAGCGTTCAAGCTTTTCGCCGTTTTTCAGCGTGATGAAAAGACGCTCCTTCGCTCTTGTCAACGCAACATACAAAAGGCGCATTTCTTCGCTGATAAGATAGCTGAGATTTCTTCTTGCATATACAAAATGATAAAGCGTGTCATAATATTTCAGTTCATCGCGGTTTCTTATCTTAAAGCCAATCCCGCGCTCGTTGTCGGTCTGTATCTGATTGTTTATATCTGTTTTATTGAACTTTGTTGACGACGAACAAAGAAACACAAACGGAAATTCAAGTCCCTTTGATTTGTGAATGGTCTTGACATTAACAACATTGTCCGAAGCGGAAGCGGCATTCGCCCTTTTAAAATCTCCTCCGTTTTCAAAAACAGAATTTATGTATCTTATAAATCCCGAAAGACCGCCGTTCTGATTTTGCTCATAATTTTTTGCATATTCAAGAATAAGCCGCAGATTTGCTTTTTTACGCTCTCCATCGCCGTAAAGCTGCATAACGGTGAGGTAGTCGGTGCTGTCATAGACTGTCCTGATAAGCTTTTCAAGGCTGTACCCCGCCGCGCAGAAACGAAGCTTGTCAAGAGTATCCTTAAACGCTTTCAGCTTTGGATAATATTCTGCACTTTCATCGTCAAGAGCCTTGCATACCGCGCGGTACAATGGAACTCTCTTTTCGCACATTCTTATCTTTGCCATTTCATCTGGGGTAATCATAAACATCGCCGACATCATAACGGAAGCCATAGGAATGTCAAGCAATGGGTTATCGGTTATTTTCAGTATATTTATCAGCACAGCCATTTCGCTCGATTGAAGATACCCGTCAACCTCGTCGCAAGCCGCCCTTATACCAAGGTTTTCAAGCTCGGCGGCAAAAAGAGTTCCCGCCTTTCTGTTTCTGACAAGTATGCAGAAATCCCTCGGCTCGCATCTTCTGAGCGTACCGTCCTTTTCCTTGACAACAGGCTCCTTTGAAGAAAGCATCTCTTTGATTTTTAATGCTACAGCCGCCGACTCTGATTTTACCGTCTTAACATCGACAGCGTCGCTGTCCCCGTCGCTTTCTTCGGCAGGCTCTTCTTCGTCCTCTTCATTGATAATCATTATTTCGGTCATTCTGTCAAGTTCGGGGAACTGAGCCGCCGCTTTCAGCTTTTGCTCCTCAGTGTAGTCAATCTCCCCCACTCTTTCGCTCATTAAAAGCGAAAAGACAAAGTTTACAAAGTCAACAACATCCTCACTGCTTCTGAAATTATTGTTAAGGGTTATGGATGAAAACTCTTTTCCGTCCTCTTTATACGGGACAGCCCCTTTGAGCGTTGCCGAAAAAATGCTCGGGTCCGATTGTCTGAAACGATATATCGACTGCTTTATGTCGCCCACAACAAAAAGATTTGTCCTCTCTCTTGAAAGCATAGTGAATATAAGGTCCTGCATACCGTTGGAGTCCTGATATTCGTCAATCATTATTTCGGCATAATATTCCGAAAGCTCTTTTGCAAGCTCTGTTTTTCTTATTTCGCCGTTCTCGGTTTTCTCGCAAAGCAGTTTAAGAGAAAGCCTCTCAGCGTCTGAAAAGCTTATGACATTTTTTTCTTCCTTGACAGCCGTTATCTCGTTGTCGATATCGACGATAAGGGGAATAATGTCCGAAAGAATTTGAAGATGAATCTTTCTGTCCTCGTCGGTATCCGAAAATCTGAATTTACATTCGGTGCAGATTTTTTTATACCTTGCCTTATAATCATTCCGCACCTTCATATATTCTTCCTTGACATCGTATTCAAAACTGCCCTCCTCGACTTTGGGGGAACGCATTGTCCTGAACGACGCCATAGAGAGAATTTCCATTCTGTCGTCAAAGGGAATATTTTCATCAGTCAGTTTTTCGGATATTTCCGAAAATACATTGTATTCGCTTTCAAAGGTTTCGGCGGCAGCTCCTGCTCCTATGCTTTCGGCAAGCGACTTTCCGTAAAGCGCGCCATCGCAAAGCGCTCTTATTTCCTCTGACAGAATAGCGGTGTATTCTTTCAGCAGATTTTTGTCAACGCCTACTTCAAAGCCGTCTTTAAGAGCGTTTATTCTGTCCTCATAGAACGGAATTGAAATCGCGTATTTATACAGCTTTTCGACCGTTTCTTTAAGCCTTAATTCTCCTCTTCTGCAAAAAAATCCGCAAAGTCGGAGCTTTGTTTCGGGGGAATTTTCCGAAAGATTTTCAAGGCATCTGTCAATAGCCTCTGAAACGATGATTTTTTCCTCGTTTTCGTCCGCTATCGCAAAATTTGATGAAACCTCCGCAAGTTCGGGGTTATCTCTTATCAGGTCAAAGCAGAAGGAGTGTATCGTTGAAATTTTTGCATAACCAAGGTTTGCCTGCTGAGTCATCAGCCAGATATTCTCAGGTTCTTCGGAAAGTCTTTTTGACAAAGCCTCAGAAAGTCTCTGCCTCATCTGTGCCGCGGCGTCTTTTGTAAATGTCACAACGACAATACGCTCGGCAGGGGTTTTGTTTTCTTCGTCCGAAAGTATCCTTATCAGCCTTTCAACAAGAACGCTTGTTTTTCCGCTTCCTGCTCCTGCTGAAACGATTATCCCCTTGCCGTGAGCGTCAATCGCGTTCTGCTGTTCGGGTGTAAATCCCATTACTTTATTCCCCCTTTCTGCAAAATTTCTTTCATAACAGCCGCCGACTGCGACGGTTTATATTCTCTTACGGGCGGATTTGAAGATTTCAAACATACGCTCCAATAATCGCAGTAGTTGCAGGGCGAGCTCTGTCCGCTCACAAGGGGCGAAGCTTCGATTTTTCCGCTTGTAAGGCTGTCCGCCATATCTCCCACAATATAGTCGATATAGTCTTTCATAACAGAGAACTCCTTCTCCGTCATCAGCATTGACGACGCTGTATAACTTCCGTCGTTTTTGAGTGCGACGGGGATGTATTTTCCGTCTACGCCGTCCTCCATTGCGCGAATTACCTTTTCGTTGTCAAGCACAACGCCTTTCATCTTATAGTTCTTGTCGCACAGCTTTTTTGCTTCGTCAGCCGACGCGTCTCTTGACAATTCGGGTTCCGCGTCGTGGGACGGCATATAGAGTACCCCTGCGGGAACGCTCTTGCCCGTACTTTCAACGATAGAATACAGATACACGAGCATCTGAATGTTCTTTCCGTGATAAATGTCGCCGAGCGAAAATGTCTTGTCACCCGTTTTATAGTCGACTACTCTTATGTATTCATCGTCCCCGTCTTTAAAAATGTCGGCTCTGTCAACTGTTCCCGAAAAATAAATTTCAATTCCGTTTTCCGATTTGATAACGCGCGGACTGATACCGTCCTTATCGCCCGATATTGACTTTTCAAACGCAAAAGGATAAAATCCCGACTGTGAAAATTCTTCTTTAAGGTGCAAAAGAATGTCAAGCGAGCTCTTTTTTATTCCCTCGCCCGAAAGCCTGAACGACGCGCTCTTTGCGTACTCTCCGCCCATCTGCTCGGATAAGAATTCTTCAAACGAAACAGCTATCTTATCTTTCAGCTTTTCTTCGGGGCATGATAAAAATTCATCCCTCGTCATACTTTCAAGAGTTCTGCAAAGACAGTGGTGAACAATGCTTCCCACATAGGACGGATTGAATTCGATTTTGTCAACGGGATAAAGCTCAAGCCCTTTTTTGCAGAAGTACACAAACGGACAATTCTGATAATCCTCAAACCTGCTCGGTGAAATGTAAAGCCTTTTTCCAAAAAGCGAAAGAGCAGTCTGGGGTTCAAGGCTTTCTGTTTTTTCAAATACCGTCTTTTCAAGAAAATCGACCTTGCCTTTATATTCCTCGTCGGATTTCAGATACTCTCTTAAAACGGCAAAGTCCTCGCTCTCTTTGTCAAATTCGCATACAAAGCCGTAAAACGCGGATTTCTTCGTTCTTGCAAAGTATAGCGCACCTAACTTATCCGCGTTGATATGTATGTCGTTCTTTGTCATATCCGTTATGTTTTTTATCACGGCTGACGGATAAAGACCATCGCCCGAAGCGTTAAGATAAGGGTGTGACACATATAGTTTTTCCGACGGTGCCGAAAGCGCTTTATAGGCAAAGAAAAGTTCCTCGCTCATCCGGTATTTTGAATTTATGTCAAGCTCCGCGCCTGCCTTTGCAAGAGCCCTGATGTCCCTTATGTCAAAAAGTCCGTTTTCTGACGACAAAGCAGGAAAAGCGCCCTCCGTTGCGCCTATTATGAACACCGCCTTTGGCGAAGAGAGCCTTGCTCTTTCAGTGCCTGAAAAAACAACGGCGTCAAGCGTTTGAGGAGGAGTAGCAATGCTCTCACCCGACGCTATGCAGGAAAACAATCCGCCAAAATCCTCAGCGGTTATCTTTTCATCGCCGATAACTGTATAAAGCTCGTCAAGAATAGCCGTAACGGCGTTCCAAACCTGCTTTTGCTCTCTTATTATTTCAAGGCTTTCGGTATCAAGAGAACGCTCCGCCGAAAGATAATCATAAGCACCGTTTTTGCAGATAAGCTCAAAAAGTGCTTTACAAATTTCCTTTCCGCTTGCGTTTTTGCAATTCTTCTTGAATTCTTCCAGAAGAGGAATAACCCTTACCCTCAATTTCTCGGCGGTATCTCTCTGCTCCTTTTCGTTTTCATTTTTAGTCAAGGGGAATTCTTCTGTCCAGAGTTCGCCGTCTATTCCGTAACGATAAACAAAGTTGTCAAGGGTGCCTGCGTCCTCGGGAGATATTCCCATAATACCTGTTTTTATGTATCTTAAAACATTTTCTGTTGATATTTTCTTCTTTGAAGCATATTCAAGCGCCGAAAGTATCATAAGCATAACGGATTTATGCATAACCGCTTTCTGCATATCCATAAAAACGGGTATGTCGTATCTTTCAAACGCTCCCTCTATGATACTTCCGTAGTCTGCGGTATTTCTTGCAAGAACAGCGATGTCCTTATATTTCATTCCGTCCTCGACAAGCCTTTTTATCTCCGACGCTACAAAATCACATTCCTTATAGACATCGCTTGAAGATACCGTTCTGATATTTTCCGATGAAAACGGTTCTGCTTTTTCGTTTCTGAAAATTCTTTCCGACAGCTCTGCAATATCCTTTGACTTAAAGCGCAAAGGCTCGTTGAAGTATGTCGATTTAACCTCTCTGCCCTGCTCCTTTGCAATTTTTGATATTCTTTCAAAACTGCTGTTGACAGCAGAAAAAAGCGGAAGTTTTGACGACGCATTATCTGTTGTAAGACAAATTGTAACGCTTTTTGCGCAAAGTATCATCGACCTTATCATATTCATCTGGTCGGCAGGAAAAGTCTGAAACTCGTCAATAAAAATATCAGTTCCGTCAAAATATCTGTTATTATAAGCCACAACAGAGGCGTATTCAACATCGCTTATGCTGTCTTTAAGATTTTTTTCCGCAAGAAGTCTTTCGTATTCGGTATAAACAGCGCATATGTCCTTTGCCTTTGAAAGCTGCCTGCCGCCGCACTTTTTTCCTGCTTCAAGAAGCTTTTCGGCAGAAATACCCGCATAGTGCAGTTCCTTTATCTCCGTAGAAACTGCCCCTACAAATGAAGCCGAGCGCGACTGTCTGTCAAAATATTCAAAGCCCTCTTTTTCGCGGATATTTTTCACCGCAAGATATGTAAGGGCAAGCTTTGCCGAGTCGCTTGCAAAGCTACCCTTTCTTCCACCGAAGCGCATAAATATATCGGACGCAAGTCGCCCGAACGAAAGCACCGAAAGGCTGTTGTAGCCCTTTGCGCCGAGTGCGTGATACAGCTTTTTGTCATATTCAAACGAGAACTGGTCGGGGATAATAACAAGGCATTTTCCGCCCTGTTCCGAAGCTTTCTTTATCCTTGAAACAAGCTCCTCCGATTTGCCCGTTCCCGAACCTCCAAGCAAAAATTCAACCATAACGCACACTCCCTTTCAGATTAAATTTTACCTTTTAAAAGAGCGTATGTCAACCCCTGCTTCTTCAAGCTTTTCCTTAATCTTTTCATAGATTTCAACGCATTTGAACTTGACTTCATACTTCTGAGGATTTTTTATTATGTCGATTTCCTCGTCCGAAAGATACAAAGAAAGGTCCTCGTCCGTCGTAGCGGGAACACAAAGGGGAGGATACATAACGCACCACCAGTTTTTTCCTTCTGCCTTGCCGATTTTTATTCTCAATGCGTTATAAAAGCCTTTCGGCATTGTAAATTCCTCATAGACTTTTTTATCAAAATCCATCTGCGTCACTTCGCACGATACATCATATAAAAATCCGTTTTCGATTATCTCCTTTCTTGCGGTATCTCTTATCAGGTCAAGGTTTTCTCTTGCCTTTTCAACGGCTTTTTCAAGCGTATCGGTATTTTCAAAAATATAAGAACATTCTTTAAGCACTCTGTCGCGGACTTTGAGTTTGAGTTGCTGGTCTGTATCACTGTCCGAATTTGCAATTATATGCAGTCTTAAAACATCATTCTGCAAATCATCAAGATTTTTTTCAAATGCAGAAAGCCTTGCAAAAGATAAAGAAAGGGTGATGACAAGTCCTGTAAGCATCGCAAAAGTAAGTCGTTTCATAGTTGTCCTTATAACCTCCGAAAAAAATTTTTTCACCCTGATTATTGCCGATTTTACAGATATTATTCAGTAAACTAAGGAAATTCTGCCTTATGTTCGTTTTCTTGACTTTAATACACCGCTATGGTATAATTTTTCTCGATACATTACTTCTGGAGGAAACAAAATGCCTATAAAAATCCCAAGCAATCTTCCCGCTTTTTCAACCTTGCAGGAGGAAAGAATATTCGTTATGTCCGACGATAGAGCCGAGCATCAGGATATTCGTCCTTTGAAAATTGCTATACTTAATCTTATGCCCAAAAAAATAGAGACCGAAACCCAGATATTAAGGCTTCTCAGTAACACGCCCATTCAGGTAGACATCGACTTTGTTCAGGTGAAATCCCATGTTTCAAAGAACACCTCGACAGAGCATCTTGTCAAGTTTTATACAACCTTTGACGAGATAAAAAACAACCGATACGACGGTATGATAATAACGGGGGCTCCCGTTGAACAGATGGAATTTGAAGAAGTCGATTACTGGGACGAGCTTTGTGAAATACTCGACTGGACAAGAACGAATGTCTTTTCTACAATGCATATCTGCTGGGGAGCTCAGGCAGGTCTTTACCGCCACTACAACATTCCAAAATATCTTATTGACAAGAAAATGTTCGGAATATTCCCACATAAACTCGTCAACTATTCAAATAAGATACTCAAAGGCTTTGACGAAACCTTTTTTGTACCTCATTCAAGACATACCGAGGTGAGAAAAGAGGATATAAAAAAGGTTAAAGAGCTTGAAATTCTCACCGAGTCTGACATTTCGGGAGTGCATATAATTGCAAACAAAAACGGCAGACAGTATTTTATAACAGGGCATTCCGAATATGACCGCGATACTCTTGCCAACGAGTATTTCAGGGATAAAGAAAAGGGACTTCCCATTGAAATCCCCTATAATTATTTCCCCGATGACGACATTAAAAAAGAGCCGTTGTTCACCTGGCGGTGCCACGCAAATCAGCTCTTCTCAAACTGGCTCAACTACTGCGTTTATCAGGAAACTCCCTTTGACCTTAACGAACTTGAACCGTTTTAACTTTTTATGGAGGATAATATGAAAGAAATCTTAGTTGCGGTCCTTCTTCTTATTGTAGGATTTGTTCTGCTTATAAAAGGCGCTGACTTTTTTGTTGACGGAAGCTCGTCCGTTGCAAAAAGACTTCGCGTATCGTCAATGATAATAGGTCTTACGATAGTTGCAATGGGCACAAGCCTGCCCGAATGTGCTGTCAGCATAACGGCGTCTATAAGCGGAAACAACGGTCTTGCTGTCAGCAATGTAACGGGCTCTAATATATTCAACCTTATGGTAGTCTGCGGACTTTGCTCGATATTTATGCCCCTTACCGTTCAGAAAGAAACGCTCAAAAAAGAATTTCCGTTCTCTATTATCTGCACGCTTCTTTTCGCTGTTCTTGCCTTTGTGGGAATGGCTGTGGGCAGAATTGACGGAATAGTTTTCCTTGTGATTTTTGCTCTGTATCTTACGTGGATGATTTACTCGGCAAAGAAGAACAAAACAGAACCCGATGGTGAAGAAATAAAAATCCTCCCCGTGTGGAAATGTATTTTCTTTATTATAGGAGGAGCGGCGGCTGTCAAATTCGGCGGAGATTTTGTAGTAGAGGGCGCGTCAACGATAGCAAAGTCAATCGGTTGGAGCGACACCTTAATAGGTCTTACGATAGTCGCTCTCGGAACAAGCCTGCCCGAGCTTGTAACATCTATCATCGCCGCAAAAAAAGGCGATGTTGATATGGCGATAGGAAATGTAATAGGCTCCAACATCTTCAACATCCTGCTCGTTCTCGGAATATCCGCCGCAATAAGTCCCGTAGCGCTTACAGGCGAAAACATTATAGACATCGCAGTGCTGATAGTTTTCAGCATAATAGCCTATATCTTCTCTGCAACGGGCAAAAAAATCAACAGAGCCGAGGGTGCCGCAATGGTGCTTATGTATGCAGGCTACACCGCCTATGCGATTATAAGATAGTATGAGTAAGAATTGTGTAATTGTGGGGGCGGGCGATTTTTCTGTTGACATTTTCTCTCCGCCCGAAGACAGCTTTATTATTGCCGCCGACGGCGGATACAAACACCTTTTATCTCATGGAATAACCCCCGATGAAATTGTCGGCGACTTTGACTCGTTAGGCGAAGTCCCCGACCACCCGAATGTAACAAAGCTACCTGTTCATAAAGATGATACCGACATTTTCTCCGCGGTGAAATCTGCTCTCAAAAAAGGCTTTGACTGTTTTTATATTTATGGTGCAACGGGCGGAAAACGCTTCGACCATACTGTTGCGAATTTTCAGATTTTGCAGTATATCGCAAACAGAAACGCCGCAGGATTTATCATTGACAAGAACTTTAACGCTGTCGCCGTAAAGAACAGTTCGCTGATTTTTGACAGCAATTTCAAAGGGACAATATCGCTCTTTGCGCTTTGTGAAAAAGCCGAGGGAGTGAAGATAAAAGGTCTTGAATATGAAATTGAAAACGCAACTCTCTCGCCCGATTTCCCTCTGGGAGTAAGCAATTCATTTAAAGGCGAACAAGCCGAAATTTCTGTCAGAAACGGAATAATAACAGCGATATGGTATGAAAAAAGCTTTCCCGAGATATTATAAAACCTCCGCAGACTTTTAAATCTGCGGAGGTTATTTTAGTTGCAGTAATAAATAAGGTGCGACCTTATGCCCGAAAGCATTTCTTTATACAGTTCTGTCGCCGAATCTATGGGCAAGGTCATCAACGGTTCATTTAAAAAGGCGTTGAACGCGATGTCAAGGTCTTTTTCCTTTGCCGATTTCATAACGATTTTCTGGTTGAGTATCTGCCTTAGCGCCATTGCAGAAAGTTCCTCGGGCAAATCTCCCGACAAAACAGGCTTGACGCTGTTTTTTGCAAAAAGCGCGTTTGTCTGAACAATTGCTCCGATTGGCAGATTGGTCGCCTGCCCCTTGTTTATCGTGTCAACATTTGTTATAAGGTTCTTTTTTCCCATCAGCGCCTTGATTATGTTGACAATATCCGTTCCGCCATAGCCGATTTTCAGTTCGGTCTCGCCGTTCATCAGCTTCTTTGCCGCGTCGGAAAGCTCTAATTTTCTGCGCTTTAAATAATTTGAGTTTATCATGCCTATCTTCCATGCTGCCGCGTTTTTCTGAGTAGAAAGATACCACGGCGGACAGCACTCGGCTACATGGCGGTCATCCGCCGCCGAAACAGCGTTATAACGCATAAACATATCAAACTTGACAAGATTGCCCGAAGCCTGCGGGTTATTCTTGAATTCGTTGGTGTGGCGCTCATACCCCATCTCTGAGAAATTCTTATTGAATTTGCGATAAATTTCTGTAATATCCTCGCCGTTATAGCTCATCTCGGTAAAGAACGAGAAACCGTTTATGCCCACAAGATTGGTCTTGATTTCTTTTCTGTGTACTCTCGGAAGATTTGAGTCCTTTGATACAAAATCAGCAACAAGCTCTGCCGACGCAAATGTTTCATTGGTAGAGCCGAACGCCTTTATTTCAGGGAACACATCATAGAGCGTCATAAGTGAAATGTTCATCGGGTTGCTGAGATTTATCACCCATGCGTCAGGACATTTTTTCTTTATTGCTTCGCCTATTTTCATCATCGCGGGAATAGTCCTCAAAGCGCGGATTATTGCTCCCGGGCCTGCATTTTCTGCGGTACTCTGAACAATTCCGAACTTCTCAGGCAGATATATATCGTTGATTTTTTCGTCAAGGGTTCCCTCTGCAATAGATATGATTACAAAATCGGCGTCTACAAGAGCGTCGTCAAGCGTTTCGGCGGTTATGTATACAACATCGCTCTTGTTGCCCTCCTGCTCACGCATCTTATTGCCTATGACCTCGTTTTCAAGGGCAGATTGCTTGTCGATATCATAAAGCATCACAACGCCCTCTAATTCCTCGGCAGAAAGCGCGCTGATAAGTTGCCAGCCGAAGTTATGGGAGCCTCCTCCGATATATGCAATTCTGATTGAATTTTTTTCTGTCATAGAGTTATCTCCATTCGTTAGTTACTAATACTATTATTGTCTATTTTGAGCGATTTGTCAAGCAGTTCCGTTCGGCAAAGTAAAAAAGAGTACCAAGCTTTAACTCGGTACTCTTCTTTTATTATGTCATATCCTATTAGTAAAATTATTCCTTTACACCGCCGAGTGCAACTCCTGCTACTATGTATCTTGACAGGATGCAGTATGCTATGATAAGGGGAACAACCGAAATTGCGATACCGCAATAGATTTTACCGTAGTCGGTAGCAAGACGGTCCGAAGAAAGGTTTTTAATCATCATCGGAAGAGTTTTCTTGTTAGCCGAAACGATGAGCATACTAGGTGTATAGAAGTTGTTCCAGTTAGCGATAAATGTAAATATCGCCTGAACACCGATAGCCGGTTTAATCATCGGAAGGCCGATTGATACGAAGGTTCTTAATTCTCCGCAGCCGTCGATTCGGGCGGCTTCAACTATTTCAAGCGGGAACGACGACCTGATGTACTGTCTCATATAGAAAACAGTTGCAGGTGCGGCGATTGCCGGAATAATGAGCGGAAGGAACTTGTTATACATATCAATAGCAAGCATGAACTTGATGAAACCAACACCGGAAACCTGTGTAGGAACCATGAGAACTGCGAGAATGAATGTTGTTGCTGCGTCTCTGAGCTTGAAGTCATAAACACAAAGACCGTAAGCAGTGAGAGCCGAGAAGAATACGCTGAGAATTGTTGCAGAGATAGTGATGATAGCACTGTTCTTGTAACCAACGAGAGCGTCAAAGGTTCTCTTCATTTCGGGAGATGAAAGGTTCTTGATGTTTTCAATAAGGTGTGTGCTGGGGATAAGTGAAACCGAACGCTGAATCTGTCCGTTGTCTCTTGTTGCGTTAACAATAACTATAACGAAAGGAAGAAGACAAAGGATAGTAAGAAGAACGCAAAGAATAAAGATAATTGCTGATTCAAGCTTAATCTTTAAAGTGTAGTTAGCGTCTGCTTTTGAGGTTTCATATGTTTTTCTGTATTCTTTCTTATTCATTAGAAACCTGCGCCTCCTTTCAGCCTCTTAGCTTCTTTACGACGGCGCTTCTTTTCAGCAATCTCGTCCTTGTCGGAGTTGATATAGAATACGATTGCGCCGAGTATACCGGTTATAATAAACAGGATAATGGAGGCGGCAGCCGAACGACCATAGTCTCTGGTTGCGCCGGAATATCTTTCAAAGATATAAATCGCGATTGTTCTTGTGTACTTGTCGATATCGGTACCAACATTGAAGAGGTAAGGAACATCGAACATCTGCAAACCACCGATCATTGATGTAATGAATACATAAACGAGCATAGGTCTGATTGAAGGAACTGTAATGTGAGCAAATACCTGCGCACTGTTAGCTCCGTCGATCTGAGCAGCCTCGAAAAGGCTGGGGTTGATACCCATGATGGAAGCCATGAGCATTACCATGGTGTTACCAAACCACATCCAAGCGAGGATGAAAGAAACAAGTCCGCGTTTAATCTGATATGTCTGAAGGAATGTAATAGGTTCCTGAATCCAGCCCCATGAGAGAAGGATCTGGTTAACAGGGTTATACTGTGTTTCGCCGAAGAGTGAGAGGAAAAGGGTTGCAACCGAAGCTGCTGTAATGATATTCGGCATATACATTACTACCTTGAAAAATCCCTTGCCGGGCACATGAAGTCTGTTATCTGTAAACCATACAGCTAAAAGAAGCGACAATGCAATCTGCGGGATAAAGTTGCAGATCCAAAGGATCAGAGTGTTTCCGATAGCCTGGAAGAATTGTGTTCTAACGGGGCTGTCGATGAAAAGAAGGTCCTTGAAGTTCTCGAATCCGACATAGTACATTTCTGCGTCAACAGCAGTACCGGCTGCGCGGAAGGTGCTTATGTAGAAAGTATAAAGCAGCGGATAAAGTGAGAAAATGAAGTAAACCAGGAAGAAAGGCAAAATGAACATGTATCCGTACTTAGCGTAACTAAGTCTGCGGATTCTTCTGTTTGCCGCTGAAGCCATCATATTCACGCTCCTCAAATGGAAATATTAGGGTAAAAAGTATACTTTACGGGACAGATTTACTCTGTCCCGTACAGCATATTAAAAAATATTTAGTTAGTCTGACTTAATTACCAGTTAAGGTTAGGAAGTGCAGCCTGTACGTTATCTGTGAATGCCTTGATAGCATCGTCGATTGAAGCGTACTTACCTGTAGCGTAGTCAACCATTACAGGGTTAAGAGCTGACTTGATTGTGCCGTCGTATTCACCGATGTTCATAGCAGGAACGTTGTCAGCAGCGGGAGCAAAGTAAGCGTAAGAATCCTGACCGCCGAGGAGGGGGTTAGCGTAACCGCCGTTAGCAACGATGTTCTTAACAGCTTCCTTGTTGTTTACGAATGTACCTGTTGCCTCAGCAAAGTGAGTCATTGTGTCTGTATCAGCGCAGAAGTATCTGATGAAGTCAGCAGCGAGGTTCGGGTTGTCAGTTGTTGAAGAAACTGCAAGCCATGTGCCGCCCCAGTACCAACCAGCAGGACCTTCTGTGATGTTCCACAGTCCGTATGAAGGACCATCTACGCCGCCTGCAGCGTCGATAAGGATACAACCTTCAAGACCCCAAGCACATGTGAACATACCCATTGTTGTTCCGTCCTGTCCACGGCCATACCATGAAGCATCCCATGTCTTAGCGTTTGTATCGATGTAACCATTGTCAGCGAGTGTCTTAGAGAGTTCAAGGAATTCCTTAACTTCGTCTGTAACAACGAACTTGTTATCAACAACCCAATCCTGTTCACGAGCTGCTGAGAATACCTGCCAAAGTCCGCCGAGTGCAACTGACATTGTGCACTTTCCGCCTGAAGCTTCCTTAACCTTTGCAGCTGTGTCAAGGTATGTGTCCCAATCCTTAACGAGAGCCTGCATTTCGTCAGGAGACTTAACGCCGAGGTAGCTGTCAGCGAGGTCTGTTCTGTAAGCGTAAACGCCGGGGCAAGACTGCATTGAAACAGCCTTGAGAACGCCGTCAACTGTACCGATAGCCATTGTGTAATCGTAAGCGTTTGCAAATTCGTCAGCTGAAATTCCTACGTCAGCGAGTGTGCCGGCATATGAAGAGTTGAGGAATGTAAGAGCAAAGTCAGCTTCGAGAGCGAATACGTCGAGGTCTTCGCCTGATTCCATGTAGTTCTGGAAGTAAGGTGTAGCCTCACCGCCGCCTACGCCGAAGTTTACAGGGTTGTAAGTAACGCCTTCGGGAAGACCCTTGTCAGCAACGTAAACCTTTTCGCCCCACTTAACGGGAACTTCGTCGTTCCATGACATAACAGTGAATGTATCACCTGTGTCAGCGGGAGCAGCGGGATCTGTAGCAACGGGGTCATTTCCGCCTGCTGTTGTGTCTACGGGTTCTTCTCCGCCAGTCTTTGTACAACCAGCGAATACTGTAGCTGTCATAGCAAGAGCAGCTACGAGTGCGAGATTCTTCTTAAGATTCATGATAACTTCCTCCTTAATAATATATTATATTATTCTTCTTAATAATATAATAGATGTGAGTTATATATTTATCACTGCGGACCGTTTATCCGCAATGTAAATACCATAAGTAATTTTTGTAAATTCGCATAAATATAGCGAGAACTTTTGTCAAAAATAAATATACAACCTAAGACCCTTATTGTCAATAGTTTTTGAAAGCCACTATATTAACTTTGTGACTTCTGCACAATGATTTAATAGGCTTTTACACAAAATCACCATAATTTTATCACAAAAATATTGAAATTTACATTTGTAAATCGTTTTCAGGGATTTGCAAAAACCGTCACTTTATACATAATTCACAAAACAGAGGTCAGATGAAGTTAAAACCCGTTAACCATTATTTACACTGCTTTGTTGATTTTTCTCAAAAAGCCTTCGTATATTATTTTTGCCGATTTATGATTGGCGATAGTCTCAAAATCCTGCGGTTTAAGGTTTTCGGGTTGCTCCTTCATCGAGACTATTCCGCTGTTTTTAAGCACGCTTCCGACAAACTGTGTGCAGACATAACGGTTTTTCTGCCTGAAAGATATTCCTATGTACCTTAAAACAACTCCGACTATGTCATAGGACATATTATCGGTGTTTCGCCTGAACCATTCAAGCCTTGCGCAAAGCTTGTCATACTGTTCATCTGTCACCGAAAATTTATACACCCGACATTTCGCCTTATTGTAAAAGCTGAAAAAGTCGCCGTCCTTATCCTCAATAACAAAGCCTGCAACAAAGGGGTTATAGTATTTTTTTCTGCCAAAGCTGTACATTTTATCGAATTTATCGTCAAGGCTGAGCATAACATGGCTGTATTTATAGCCGTTAAGAGCTTTTATAACGCGCGAAAATGCGGTGCCTGTATGAGTAAGAATAAGATAGATATTTTTGCTCAAACGCTCCACCGCCCTTCCGTTTATGCACATTATACCATAGACAACCGTAAAAGTCAATTGTTTTTGTCATACATTTATTTCCGATAAACTCTCTTTTATATATTATAATAGTATAGGACATACTTTTCCCCTAATAAAATGTTACTGCAATATTTTATCGGGGGTAATTTTATGTTCACTGAACTTTTTATCAGCACTATTTCAAATATGCTCTGCTTAGCACTCCATATCGAAAGAAAAAGTCTTTTTCCAAAACCCCTTTCGGCAAAAGAGGAGCTTGAATGTTTTGAGAAAATGGCTTCGGGCGACAAGGAAGCAAAAAACAAAATCATCGAGCATAATCTTCGGCTTGTGGCTCATATCATAAAAAAATACGGCACAAATATCAAAGAGCAGGAAGATTTCATATCTATCGGCACAATAGGACTTATCAAAGCGGTCTCAACCTTTGATTACACCAAAGGGACGCGTTTTGCTACATACGCCTCCCGCTGTATCGAAAATGAGATACTTATGACCTTCCGTGCGCAGAAAAAATACGCCGGCGACATCAACCTTGACGAGCCGATAGAGACCGACAAGGACGGCAACCAGCTGACGCTTATGGACATTATCTCCGACGACAACAGCATTCTTGACGCTATCGACCTCAACATCAAGTCGGAACAGCTCTATGATTTTCTCGGAAAGTGTCTCAACGAGCGCGAACTCACAATAATTTCACATCGTTACGGTCTTTTTGGTAATAAAGCTATAACTCAGCGCGAAGTTGCCGAAAAGCTCAACATTTCCCGTTCTTATGTATCAAGAATAGAAAAAAAGGCTCTTTCAGCCTTAAAAAAAGAATTCGACCGTTCATCCGTGAAAAATCTGCCGATAAAAAAACGCAGGACCGATTGACAGTCCTGCGCTGAAAATTAACAAAGTGTTTTTCCCTCAAATTCAACTCTTCTCTTTATATCTTTCATAAGAGTATCAAACTGTTCGGGGTTTAATGACTGTGCGCCGTCGCAAAGCGCTTTTGCGGGGTTGTTGTGAACTTCTATCATAAGTCCGTCGGCGCCGACAGCTATTGCCGCCTTTGAAAGCGGTTCAACCATCCATGAAATTCCTGCGGCATGGCTGGGGTCTATGAATACAGGAAGATGAGTGAGCTTTTTGAGTATCGGAACAGCCGAAAGGTCAAGTGTGTTTCTTGTCTTTGTTTCAAAGGTTCTTATTCCTCTTTCACAAAGAATGACATTGCTGTTTCCGCCCGACATAATATATTCGGCGCTCATCAGAAGCTCGTCAATGGTGTTTGCAAGACCTCTTTTGAGGAAAATCGGCTTGTCCGAATGTCCGAGAGCCTTTAAAAGCTCAAAGTTCTGCATATTTCTTGCTCCGACCTGAATAATATCCACATCGGCGAAAAGGTCCAAAGTGTTTATATCCATAATTTCAGTTACAATCGGAAGTCCCGTTGCCTTTTTCGCTTCAAGCAGAAGCTTTATCCCCTCGCCGTGAAGTCCCTGAAAGGCATAGGGCGAAGTTCTCGGCTTGAACGCTCCTCCGCGAAGAAGTGCAGCACCGCTCGCCTTGACATCGTTTGCAACCTCTGTCATCTGTTCCTCTGACTCAACAGAGCAAGGTCCCGCGATAACGGCAAAGTTGCCCTCACCGATTTTTCTGCCCGCAACATCAATGATAGTGTCATCGGGGTGCATTTTTCTGTTTGCAGCCTTATAGCTTTCTGAAATTCTCTGAGCTGTTTCAACTATTTCATAACATTCAAAGTCCGCAGGGATAAAACGGCTTGTATCACCGATAAGTCCCACGATAGTGTGCGACGCACCGCCTACGACCTGAGTTTTAAGTCCCAGCGAGGAAATCTTGTCAAGAAGTTCGTTGACCTTTTTTTCATCGGGGTTTTGTTTCAAAATAAGTACCACTTTACTCTCTCCTTTGATTTTGATTATTCGACATAATATTATATAATATTTCTACAAAAAAGTCAAACACAGAATGTTAAAAAAATAAACCGCCTTTTTTCAAAGACGGTTCATAGAATTTTTACGCTTTTTTAATCTGAGCTAAACACTCAGGGCAGACATACTTTCCCTTAAAATCAATAACATCTTCGCCACTATTGCAGAACACACAGGATGAACGGAACTTTTTGAGGATAATTGTGTCTTTATCCACATATATCTCAACCGCGTCTTTTTCAGCAATATCAAGCGTTCTTCTGAGCTCGATGGGAAGAACTATTCTTCCAAGCTCGTCAATTTTTCTAACAATACCTGTCGATTTCAATTTTTGTCCTCCTTTATTTTATGGTTCAACACAAAGTTTGATAGAATATCAGAATAATACCGCATTCCAATTTCTACCTTTTTATTATACAAGAAAATTTAATATTTGTCAAATTATATCGTAGGACAATTTTCGCTATAATTCGCCATTAACAGAAAATTTACAATTAAAAGGGGGACCGTTATGCTTAAATGGATATTTTCCGCGCTGATTATTTTATCATTTATTTTCGGAATTTTTTCGGACAATTCAAAAAATGTCTCCGACGCCGTTCTGTCAGAGAGCGTCAACGCGGTGAACTTAGGCATATACCTGCTCGGAGCGATGTGCGTCTGGGGAGGAATAATGCGCGTAGCTGAAAAATCGGGAATAACCGACGCTCTTTGCAAGATGTTTTCACCGCTTGCAAAATTTCTCTTTAAGGGAATATCCCCCAAGGGAAAAGCTTTTTCGGCTATATGCCTTAACATAACGGCAAATCTCTTAGGGCTCGGCAACGCCGCAACGCCCTTTGGAATAGAGGCAATGAAAGCTCTTGAAAAAGAGGATAACTGCAAGGATACAGCCAGCGGAAATATGATAGTTTTTGCGGTGCTCAACACAGCGTCTATAACGATTGTTCCGACAACCGTTGCGGCGCTCAGAATGAAAAGCGGAAGTGAAAATCCCCTTGAAATTCTTCCTGCCGTGATACTCACCTCGGCGGCGACGCTTTTGGTTTCACTCTCGGCGGCTCTCATACTCAACAGAATAAGGAGGAAAAAGAATTGAAGCTGACGGACATTTTGATACCTCTTATTATTTCTGCCGTTCTTTTAACGGGACTGATAAAAAAGGTCGATGTATGGTCCGAATTTGTCGAGGGAGCAAAGGAAAATTTCAAAACGGGAATAGGAATAATTCCCACGCTGATTGCAATAATAACCGCAGTGGGAATGTTCAAAGCCTCAGGCGGAATGGATTTTCTGACATCTGCCGTCGCCCCCGTCACAAGCCTTTTCGGCTTTCCTGCCGAGTGCGCTCCGTTGGCGATAATAAAACCTATATCGGGGAGCGCCGCACTCGCCGTTCTTGAAAGCATTTTAAGAGCAAACGGAGCGGACAGCTTTGCAGGTCGTGTAGCATCTGTAATGATGGGTTCGTCCGAAACGACTTTTTATGTCCTTGCGGTATATTTCGGTGCAACGAAGATAAAAAACACAAGACACGCTCTTTTTTGCGCGCTTCTTGGCGACCTTACGGGAATGATAATGAGCGCAATTATCGTAAGTCTTTTGTTTTAGTCAATTTGTATATTATAAAGGTGATAAAATAGATAAAAGTTATCACAAATACAAAACTGCAATATTTTTGTTGACACAACAGTCGTTTTTTGGTATAATCTATATGCTGACATTGAAACAGGTCAGCAAAATGAGATATTAGCTCAGTCGGTAGAGCACTTGACTTTTAATCAAGGGGTCTGGGGTTCGAATCCCCAATATCTCACCAGGCACTTCCGTTTTTGCGGAAGTGCTTTTTTATTGCAAAAAAGGACACCTTTTGGTGTCCTTTTTCTATTCTTCTTTTCTTTGAAGTTCTCTGTATCTTAAATAGCTTTCAAGCAGAACGGTTGCCGCAACAGCGTCTATGACCTCTTTGCGTTTTTTTCCGCGCGTGTCGGTTTCATTGAGGATATTGTGCGCCGTAATAGTTGTCCGTCTTTCGTCCCATAATTTTACGGGTATCCCCGAAAGTTCTTCAAGGCTTTCTGCAAATTTTCTGCACTTATTAGCCTTTTCTCCCTCCGAGCCGTCCATATTCTTCGGGTGTCCGACAATAATTTCGCCCACTCCGTGCTCTGTTGCGATATACATAACTTTCATAAGGAGCTCTTCAAATTTGCGCTCCTCTATAACTCCTACGGGCGAGGCAAGAAATTCAGTTCTGTCGCACACGGCAAGACCTGTTCTCACTTCTCCGTAATCAACCGCAAGTATTCTCATAAGCTCCTCCTTATCGTGCCTTGCTTTCTGAAAGACCTGCTTTTTTAAGGTGAGAAGTATCCTCCTTAAAAATCAATTTTGCGTTGAGGTCATCGTCGTATTCAAAAAGCGTGAGCGATGTGTTCATCACATAATGGTCGTTGTTAATTTCTATAAAAGGCAGTCCTTGTGCAAAGTTAAAGTACGCTCTCAACGCGCACCCGTGAGACACTACAACAATAGTTTTGCCTTTGTTTTCAGAAACGATTTTATTCACCGTTTTTGCCATACGCTCTCTCGCTTCGGCAACGCTCTCTCCACCCGGAGCAGTAAGAAGGTCAAGTCTGTTGTTCCATTTGTCAAGCTCATCGGGGAACTCTACCGCAATATCGTCCCACTTTTTGCCTTCCCACTTTCCGCCGTTGAATTCAAGAAGCCCTTCGTCAAGGATAATCTTCTTGCCTGCGTACTTGTTGACAGCATCCGCCGTCATTCTCGTTCTTGAAAGGGGACTTGCATAGATAATGTCAAAAGGAATATCTTTGAAAGCCTCGGACAAAGCGTCAAGCTGGCGCATACCTTCTTCGGTAACTTTCGCGTCGCTTCTTCCCTGATATCTGCCTGAAACATTCCCCATAGCCTGAGCGTGTCTTATAAAGTAAACCCTTGTTACCATTTTTCAACCGTCCCCGAAATCTCGCTTATGCTTTTTATATTATTTTCGTCGCACCATCTGTTCATTCCGTCGACTATTTCAACGGCGGCATAAGGGTTATTGAAAAGCACCGTGCCTATCTGAACAGCCTTCGCTCCCGCCATCATCATCTCAACGGCGTCCTCGGCGGAGGATATTCCTCCCATTCCCACAACATCGATACCGACAGCGTTTGCTACCTGCCATACCATTCTTACAGCAACGGGGAACACACAAGGGCCCGAAAGTCCCCCCACATTGTTTTTGAGAATAGGTCGTCTTGTCTTTATGTCAATTCTCATTCCGAGAAGTGTGTTTATGAGTGAAAGAGCGTCCGCACCCTCAGCCTCAACAGCCTTTGCAATCTCCACAATGTTTGTGACATTCGGTGAAAGCTTTACCATAAGCGGTTTTTTTGTCGCCGCACGGACAATCTTTGTCACCCCCGAAGCGCCCTGACAGGAAGTTCCGAAAGCCGCGCCGCCCTGCTTGACATTCGGGCAGGAGATATTCAGTTCTATCATATCGACATCGGTGCCGTCAAGCTTTGCGGCAACTTCTGCGCATTCTTCGGGCGTAGAGCCTGCAATGTTTGCAACAATCGTTGTGTTTTTCTCTTTAAGATAGGGCAGTTCGTTTGCGATAAAATAATCTATTCCCGGGTTTTGAAGTCCTACGGAATTAAGTATTCCGCTGGGAGTTTCAGCAATTCTCGGCGATGGATTTCCCGTTCTTCTCTGTCCCGTTGTTCCCTTTGTGGAAATTCCTCCGAGAACGGAAAGAGGGAAAAGTTCCTCATATTCTCTGCCGTAGCCGAATGTTCCCGACGCTACTATTACGGGGTTTTTAAAGTCAACTCCTGCTACCTTAACGCTTAAATCAGCCATCAGAAAATCACCTCCTCGGAATTGAATACAGGTCCGTCCTTGCAGACATGAGCGTAATATTCCTCGCCGTTTTTGACTGTTCTGCAAGCGCATACAAGACAAGCGCCTATTCCGCAGCCCATTCTCTCTTCAAGGGAGATAAAGCAGGGTACTCCCGCTTCTTTTGCAAGGTCCACAACGCCCTTTATCATAACATTCGGTCCGCAAGCATAGATAACATCGGGCTTTTCTTTTGAAAGCTCGTCTTTGAGAGCCTCTGTAACAAAGCCTTTTCTTCCTGCGCTTCCGTCGTCGGTACAAAGAATAGTTTCTGCTCCGAAGGATTTGAGATCATCCTGAAGAATAACCGCCGCCGCGTTGCGAAAACCGCTTATTGCACGGCAGTTTTTACCGAAATGCTTTGCAATTTCATTCATCGGGGGAGTTCCTATTCCTCCGCCGACTGTAATTGCCGTTTTATATTCCGAAAGCGGAAAGCCTTTTCCGAGAGGACCTAAAATGTCAATAAGCTCGCCCTCGTTTTTTGTAGCAATCTGCTTTGTTCCCTTTCCCCTGACCTCGAAAACAATTCTCAAAGTGCCCTTTTCCTTGTCTATTCCGCATATTGAGATAGGTCGGCGAAGAGTAAAGCCGTCCGCTATTACATTCACAAACTGACCTGCAACAGCGACAGAGGCAATATCGGGGCAGAGTATTTCAAGGTCGTAAATTTCTTTTGCAAGAGTTTTCTTTTTTACAATGGGGTATTTTCCTTGTGTGTATTTCAAGTCTTTCATCTCCGTTTAAATATTAAAGAGCGTCGGTAATGTCCTTTTTCATTCTCAGCACTTCGTTGAGCGCGGCAAGAGCGTAGTCCTTTTCGTCATATCCGCCCTTCTGATAAGCGCACATAACAGCTCTTGACGAGTTTACAATAGCGCCCATTCCGTTCTTGTCAAAAGCCTTTGCAACGCCTGCGGCTCCTCCGCCCTGAGCGCCGTAGCCGGGAACGAGGAAGAATGTGTGCGGCAATTTTGCACGCATTTCTTCAAGCTGTTCGGGGTATGTAGCACCGACAACAGCGCCTACTCCGCTGTAACCGTATTTGCCCATATCCTCTGCTCCCCATTTTTCGCACATATCGCCCATAACCTCATAAACGGTCTTGTCGCCGATTTTAAGATCCTGCAATTCGCCCGAGGACTGATTTGATGTCTTGACAAGAACAAAAATGCCCTTGTCCTTTTCTTTGCATATTTTGAGCAAAGGAGCGATACCGTCCGTTCCGAGATAACCGTTTACCGTGAGAGCGTCCGCCCCGAAAGCGTCAATGCTCTCTTCTCCGACAAGAGTTGTTCCCAGGTGAGCCGTAGCATACGCCTCCATAGTAGCGCCTATGTCGTTACGCTTGCCGTCGGTCATAACGAACATTCCCTTTTCCTTTGCATACTGAATTGTCTTGTAAAGAGTTTTTACTCCGTGATAGCCGTACATTTCATAGTAAGCCGCCTGCGGTTTAATAGCGGGAACAACATCGCATATAGCGTCAATAATTCCCTTGTTGAAAGTGAGTATCGCCTTCGCCGCCGCTTTAAGCGTCATACCGTCCTTTTCAAATGCCTTTTCCTTGATGAATGTCGGCACATAGTCAAGCTTGGGGTCAAGTCCCACAACGCTCGGGTTTTCTGTTTCCTTGATTTTTTCGATAAGTCTGTCAAGTGACATATTCTGTTCCTCCAACTGTTTATATTTTTAAAATTTTTCCGTTTATTATTGCCTTTGCCCTGCCTTTGAAGCGCTCCCCCTTAAAGACGGTGTTTTTTGACTTTGATTTCAGTTCTTCGGGGATAACCGTCCATTCTTCATCGGGGTTGAATATGGTGATATTCGCCTTTTCGCCTTTTTTTATCTCCGCTTTTTCGGCACCCGTTATCGCTCTCGGATTTGTGCTCATCAGCTTCACAATCTGCGAAAGCGTAAGCTTTTTCGTATGATAAAGCGCCGTCAATGTCGCCGCAAGGGAGGTTTCAAGCCCTACAACTCCGTTGGGAGCTTTCATAAAGTCTGCCTTTTCTTCTTTTGCGTGGGGAGCGTGGTCTGTAACGATACAATCGATAGTACCGTCAAGAATGCCCTCTAAAACCGCAAGTCTGTCGCTTTCTTCACGCAGAGGCGGATTCATTCTGTAATCGGCGTCCATAGCAAGAAGCTTTTCATCGGTATAGATAAAATAGTGCGGACA